>DASXEJ010000094.1 GCA_036490175.1 Pirellulales bacterium
GCACGGCGGGTTGCGAGAATCTACCGGCTGAGCAGGATCTCGACGTTGGACAGTTTACTACCTTTCCTCACATCGACCGTATTGTCGATCTCGCCACGGGACAACAGCCGACCGCGATTGTGGCCGGCCACTCATATGAGATCGATGGCGCGCTCTTTGGCCAGGACAATGGACTAATATCGTTTGACAAGCAGACCGTCGACGTGCCGGACATCGTCAGCTGGAGTTCCGAGCAAATCATTTTCACCCCAACTAAGAGTTTCAATGTTGGCATCGCGTTGACGGTTAGTAATGGAGAGGAGTCGGGCATTTTTTTGATGGGAGCGGGCGCCAACACCACGTCGTCCCTCTCCTCCGTTGACTCATCAGTAGCATCGGCATCCACTAGCTCATCTGTAACATCAGCAGCATCCACTACCTCGGCTTCGATGCCGCACTTTGCCGACGTAGCGTCGAGCGATCCCTATGCTGCCGCTATCGAATGGGCACAGAGTCATGGAATTATCCAGGGCTATCCTGACGATACCTTCCGGCCTGACGCAATCGTCAATCGCGCAGAATTCTTGAAGATCGTGCTGACTGCCGCTGGAGCGGTGGACGCCTCTTCATCCGGCACGAGTGGCTTCAAGGACGTTGACGGCATGGCGTGGTACGCACCATTCGTCGCGATCGGTAAATCGAAAGGCATCATCCAAGGCTATAGCGATGGCACATTCAAGCCCGACCAAGCGGTCAACTTTGCCGAGGGCTTGAAGATGGCGTACGAGGCGCTGGGAGTGAACACTGCCAACGTGAGCGGAGCGTGGTATGCTCCGTATCTCCAAGATGCAACAATAAACGACGTGCTATTTTCGAGTGACGTGAACTTGTCGATGCCGATGAGCCGCAAGGATGTCGTCTGGATCGCTTGGAAGCTGAGCACCCGAAACTGACGCTTTTTTCCTCATGACGGCGGGTCAACAACGAGTGACTTTCCAAAGATGCCTCTCCCTTTCGAGAGAGGCAATGCCGAAGATGTCCCAAGGTCGGATCACGTCGGCTTAGTCGCGTGGAACTCTTCCTCAGCGCGGCAATCTGGGCACCAGCCCAGGTGTGTCCACCAATCGAGTGCGGAATGCCCTTTGGGAGCCTCATCGGCTGAATACGTTTTGCACGATTCGGCATAGGTTTGTACCTCGTCGACCTCCGTCCAGCCCTGTTGAATCGCCTTGGCCAATTCATCGGCAGTGATGCCGTCGAAGTCTTGGCGGTCGCATACCATGCACGCGAGCCGTATTTCTCCGCTCATCGTGTCCTCCTGTTAAAGATCCTGGGAAACCAGCCAAAAGGATGCACGAGGCGGAGCGGCCGCGCAAGGGAACCGGGCAAGAGGCCATCGAATTTGGCCGAAAGCTGCGAAGGTGGTAAGATAGGGTCATGACTCCGAAGATCACCCCCGAACAACGCGAGGCCCTCGATCACAGCGACGGGCCAGTGTCTGTCAAAGACGAACAGACTAACCGTGTCTATTTCCTAGTCGACGAAACGACCTTCCACACGATGCAACAGCAAGAAGACCTGGCCGCGATTCGAGAGGGGATCGCCGACATGGAGGCTGGACGCCTCGTGACGCTTGATGAACTCGACGCTCGTATCCGGGCTCGTCTCGGCCTACCGTCGAAAGCATGAACTTTACCGTCGTGACGACTGAGCGTGCTGCTCGCGAGATCGAAGACGCGGCAGCTTGGTGGGCTCACGAACGTTCTGTTGAGCAGGCGGAACGCTGGTATCAGGGCATCCGTGCAGCGATTGTGGGACTTTCGGCGATGCCCGATCGGTGCCCGATTGCGGCAGAATATAAGTCGGTGCCATACGAAGTTCGCGAGCTTCACTATGGGCTTGGCTCAAGACCGACCCACCGCATCGTTTTTACGATCGTTCGGGATACGGTGCTCGTGCTCACTGTCCGACACGAGGCACGGGGCGACTTGCTAGCCGGCGACCTCTCCTGACGCGTACTTCACGGATCAAAAACCGCCATCAAGCCGTGAAGGCGCCCACGCCCCATCATTTTGCGGGCAGCGCATAAGCGAAGTCAGTTGCTTGCATTATCTTACGGAGAGGCATAAAACCGTGCTAGCAGCGGTTTTCTCGCGGCGATCTGCCGCCTCCTCGCTGGTTGCATTCCTGTACCGTCGCACTACTTTTTCCTCTAGTTAGCGTATGGCCGACACCATCCAATGCCCGAATTGTAAGTACGAAATCGAGGTCACCGAGGTGCTCTCGGCACAGCTCCGTCACGAGCTGCGAAAAGAGTTCGACGCCGAGCAGCGCCAGAAGGATGCCGCACTGACGGAGCGCGAGACTGCCCTGAAGCTCGGACAAATCGAGCTGACACGAGCCAAAGAAACGATCGATGAGCAAGTGGCCGAACAATTGCAGAAAGAGCGACAACGTATTGCGGACGAGGCCCTGCACCGGGCGAAGGCCCAGGTTGCGACGGAACTCGACGACGTTCGCAAACAACTGACGGACTCCGACGCCAAGCTCAAAGAGGCCCAACAGGCAGAACTAGAGCTACGCAAGCAGCGCCGGGAGCTCCAGGAGGAGCGGGAAACCCTCGAACTAACGTTAGCCCGCCGTCTCGACGAAGAGCGCGGCAAGATCCGCGATAAAGCGAAGCGAGAGGCGCTCGAAGAGCGGCAACTGAAAGAAGCTGAAAAGGAAAAGCTGATCGGCGACTTACGCTCGCAGATCGAGGAGTTGAAGCGTAAGTCGGAGGAGGGTTCGCAGCAATCGCAGGGTGAAATTCTTGAGCTTGAACTTGAGGCCCTTCTGCGACATCACTTCCCATACGACACGATCGTGCCTGTACCGAAGGGCGTGCACGGTGGCGATGTGTTGCAAATCATTCACGACAAGTCGGGCGTCGAATGTGGAATCATTCTCTGGGAATCGAAGCGTACGAAAAATTGGAGCGACAGTTGGCTTCCAAAACTCCGTGACGATCAGCGAGCGGCAAAAGCTCAGCTCGCGGTGCTCGTCAGTATCGAGTTGCCCGAGAACGTCATGACGTTCAATCACATCGACGGCATCTGGGTCACCTCTCGCGCCTGCGCCGTCGGTCTCGCCGGAGCACTTCGTGCTGGGTTGATCGAAGTTGCAGCTGCGAAGCGCGCAATGGACGGACGCAATGACAAGATGGAGCTTCTTTACAGCTACTTGTCGAGTTCTGAGTTTCGGCACCGCGTCGAAGGAATCGTCGAGGCGTTCGCAACGCTGCGGGCGGATCTTGAAGCTGAGAAGCGATCCGTCCAGCGCATGTGGGCGAAGCGCGAGAAGCAGATCGAGCGAGCAGTCACATGCACAACGGGAATGTACGGGGATTTAAGCGGGATCATCGGTCGAAGCTTGCCGAAGATCGAGATGCTGGAGTTGCCGCTCCTAGAAGAAGTCGACACGGCACCTGACGGAGATGACGCCTGAGACGCAAGATTAAAAATGGAAGTCCCTCTATATCACTTGTCCGGCATAACGCACCGCCATGAATATCGTTCAAGAACTCGCGACGTGGGCCAAGAAGGTACCTCAATGGCAGAGCGATGCGGTCCGCCGCATCTTCACCCAAGCCGATCTGTCGACTGACGATCACGACGAACTCCTTCGAATGCTGCTCGCTGCGCACGGCATTCGCGAGGACGATCAGCCGATTCTAGTGCCGACCCCCTTCTCAGATGTCATCAGCGACGCTGTGGGCGAGCCGAAGAGAATCCTGCTCAAAGAGATCCACTCTGTCTCCGGCGTCAACGCCCTAGTTCCCGAGCAATCGATTACCTTTGCGTTGGATGGCCTCACGATTATTTACGGCGAGAACGGCGCCGGAAAATCGGGCTATGCGCGAGTCTTTAAGCATGCGTGCCACGCCCGCGAAAAGAGCGAGCCGATTCGCAACAACGTTGCGGCAAAGAAGAAGGAGAAGATACAGGCGACAATTGAACTGTCGGTTAATGATGACGCAGTCGCGATCCAGTGGTCAGCGGGGACGCCAACGTCTGACTTGCTCGCTGAGATTGCCGTGTTCGATTCCCATTGTGCGCGTGTCTTCCTCGACGACGCGAATGAAGTCGTGTATCTGCCGTATGGCATGGACGTCTTCGGCCGGCTTGCCGCCTTGTGTAAGTCATTGAAGGCGAGAATCCAAGAGAAAAGAGCGGCAATCCCAGCCGCCTTTGCGTCCATCGAGCAGTTTCGCGTCGGAACAACCGCGCAGGCCTTCGTAAAATCCTTGTCCGATAAATCCGACATCGCGCACTTGGAGAAAATGGTGTCGCTCAGTGCGACGGAGAAAGCACGGCTTGAAACCCTCAAACCCCTCGTCGCCACAGCACGATCGAATCAGCCAAAGCAGCGCGCAGCCGAATTGCGGCGGAAGAAGCAACGCATCGAGCAAGTCCGAACAAAGCTCGCCGCTATTGTGGCAGGTCTCGCCGAGAGTGTCGTCACGCACTTACGCGCGCTCGTTGTGGCCGCAGCCACAGCATCGGAAGCGGCAAGGATCGCATCGGTGGAAGCCTTCAAGACCGATCCATTGCCAGGAACAGGCAAAGATCCGTGGCGTCTGCTCTTCGATGCGGCGAAAGCGTTTTCGGAGCAAGCCGCTTATCCGGACGAGGAATTCCCGGTTGTCCGCGACGGTGCACTCTGTCTTTGGTGTCAACAACCGCTGTCGGCCGCCGCGTCCAATCGTCTCAATCGTTTCCAACAATTCGTCATTGACGATGTTGCCACGAAAAAGGCATCCGCTGATAGTGCGTTAGCTGTTGCAAAGAAGAAGGTAGACGACCTGAATGTCCAGCCCTTCGTCGCCGACGAGACCGTGCTTGAAGAATTGCGTGCGTACAAAGACTGCCTCGCCACTGCCGCCGAGGCGTGCGTCAAGACTGCGAAGGAACGTAAGGACGCGTTGCTCAAGGCGCTTACCGATCATCTGTGGGAAGACGTTCCGGCGTTGCCACCCTCAATTGAGGCCGATCTCAAAACCGCCGTTGATTCTCTGGAGGCAGAGGCGGCCGAGCTGACCGCAGCGGACAATCCAGAAGCTCTGAAAAAGCTTCAGGATGAACTAGTGGAGCTCGAGGACCGTGAACTTCTCGGCAAGCAGGAGAAGGAGGTACGGGCGTATATCGCATCTAAGAAGCGAGAGGCTGCGCTTCTCCAGTGCGAAAAGGAATGCGACACGACCTCCATCACGAAATTCGGTTCGAAACTGATGGAGAAAACGGTCACGGATCAGCTGATTGCGGCGCTCAAGCGCGAGACGACATTTTTCGGGGTCAAGTGTGTGCCGCTGGACATCGCGAAGAAAGGGAGAGAGGGGGAAACGAAACATCAACTCGTGATCGCCAGTGGCATTCCGCCATCTGGAGTCTTGAGCGAAGGCGAGCAGCGCGTCGTCGCCATCGCCGCCTTCCTCGCAGAGCTCGACACGGCCGGTCGGAACTTGCCAATCATCTTCGATGATCCGGTCAGTTCCCTCGATCATCTCTTTCGCGAACGCGTTGCGAAACGATTAGTACAGGAAGCGAAGAGCAAGCGACAGGTTGTGGTGTTTACGCACGACATCGTGATGCTCCTCGCGTTGGAACGCGAATGTGGCGAGCAGTCCGCGTCACTTTTGGTGCATACTGTGCGACGGTCATCGCAAGGCCCCGGCGAATGTCCTCATCCGCCCTCCCGCCCGTGGCACGCCAGCAGCACTACCGAGAGGATTGGATTCCTGAAGCAGGCAAGTGCTGGGTTCAAGAAGCTGTCCCAAACCCCCGAACCGTACAGGATTGCTGTTGCTGGAGTTTACGGGAAGTTACGAGAGGCTTGGGAGCGTGCCATTGAAGAATGGCTACTCAACGATGCAGTACAGCGATTCCGCCCGAGCATCGAAACACAGCGTTTGAGCCGCGTTACTGTCGATGCTGCCGATTGTGCCGCAATTGAGAAGGGCATGTCGAGATGTTCGACTCACCTCACGGGCCATGATAGTTCAGGCGCAATAAGCTCGCCGTCACCAACACCCGAGAATATCGCAGAAGACATTCAGCAGCTCGAAACCTTCGTCAAGACGATCGACAAGCGGCGCAAGGCTGCTGGCGTGGCAGTGGCAGCACTGACGGAACCGCCCAAGCCAACACTCGGAAGCGGTCGGGCATCGACCGTTATTGAATTGGCGCAATCGAGCCCTCCGGCCAACACGTGAGGTGAGAAGGCATCCCATGCACGCGAGCCGTATTTCACCGTTCATTCCATCCTCCTGTGGATGAACTCGGTTGCCCGAGGGAAGAGTGCCGTAGAACGCCAGATAGCGCAATCACGCTTGCAACATTTGCCGAATATAAAGACAATATCCCGTCTATGACTTTGAACTAGCACCACGACCTGGACAACGGGATGATTAACGCGTCACGAAGTCTCTTCAACGCACGAGTGCTGACTCAGGAGACACTCCACTGTCCATTCAACGTTGAGTTTCTCGAAACGCATCGACAGGTCATCGAGGAGTGGCATTCGCGATCTTCACGTGGCCTGATGAAGTCGTACACCGAGACGCAGTTGGAACAACAGTTCCTCCGCGTGTTCTTCGTTGACCTTCTTGATTACGTTCCGATTGGAAGAGCCGCCACGCACAACATCGTTCCGAAACGAACGGCAGCAACCGGCAAGGACATTCCAGATTTTGTTCTCGGCACATTCACCCCCGGCGCGAAGATCGAAAAGTGGGTCGCTGTCGGCGAGTTGAAGTCTCTCGGCGTCTACCTCGACGCTCCACAGTCACGGTATCCCTACGAAACTCCTGTCGAACAAGCATTTCGCTATGCCGCACATGGGCAAGCCGGCGTCGAGTGGGTGATCGTCTCGAATTTGGAAGAAATCCGACTCTACCGCAATGGCTACGTCGACGCGTACGAACGATGGACGACAGAGGAACTCACGCAGCTCCCGAAGCTTCGACACTTCTTCTTTCTCTTGCACCGTGCAGGGATCATCGCGGATCGCGGAGTTTCACGCACTGCCACGCTTCTTGATAAATCGCTCAAGGTCGGCCTGGACACCACCGAGGGCTTCTATGGGCTCTATTCGATTGCTCGGAATGCCCTGATCGAACACCTCGTCACCGTCCCGCAGTTCAAGAACGCACCGAAGGCGCACGTCTACGGGAAAGCGCACAAGATTCTCAATCGCGCCTTATTCGCTGCATACTGCGAAGATCATCCAGCTCGCCTCCTACCCGAAGAGACGCTCGCAAAGCTTCAAAAGACCGCAAGCGAGAAAAAAGGGAACGGGCGTTACTGGGAGACATACCAAGAGTTCTTCCGACAACTCGACGCGGGGAGCCCTCCGGGGTCTGCCGACGGATATAACGCCTTCAACGGCGGCCTGTTCGCGTTCGACCCCGAGATAGATAACCTTACGCTGCCCGATACGCTATTCACTCGGTCGTTCTTCTACGACCGTCGAGGCAAGCAGAGCCGGGAGATCACCGGCATCTTTGGGTTCCATGTCTACAGCTTCACCGACGAGCTGAACGTCGACGCATTAGGAGCGATATTCGAACAAAGCTTAAAAGACCTTCCGACGAGCGAGGCTCCTGTGCGCGGGCGTGGCAACGTCGCCGTGACAAGCCGCGAAACTCATGGCGTGTACTACACGCCGAAGGAAATAACGCGGTTCATGGTGTCACGCGCGTTCGACTTTTTCGTCACACCGCTCCGAGACGAAGCAGACAGGTCGGCTTCCGCACATCAAATCAAGAAAGGCAGAAGTAAGCGAGCGACTCCGAATGTCGAGATACGCCGCAAACTGTTCTTTCAAGAGATGATGGACCACTTGAAGGCGATCAAGCTTCACGATCCTGCTTGCGGCTCCGGTGCATTCCTCATCGAGGGATTGAGACACTTCGGAGAGCAGTACGCGTCGGTCAACGCCGGGTTGAGCGGTGCCATCGGAGTCAAAACGCTGTTTGCGCTCGATCGCTTCGTTCTACGGAACAATCTCCATGGTTGGGACATTCTGGAGGAATCAACCGAACTAGCGAAACTCAGCATTTGGCTTCGTACCGCAAGCCAGAATGAACCCCTCGAAAGTCTGAAGGATACCATAGCTGTCGCGGATTCCCTTCGCACAGATGAATCGGATTGTTTTGATATCATCGTGAGCAATCCGCCGTGGGGAGCCGAGCTAGAAGGATGGACCGATGAGGAACTTGTCCGGGAGTTTCCGAACTGCGGCGAGGAGAAGGACAGCTATGCGATCTTTCTGATACTCGCTCATCGGCTCCTTCGAAATGGCGGAATTGTTGCGTACATCATGCCGAACTCCTTTCAGACCACAGTGGGGTACGAGTCGTTCCGCCGATGGCTGCTCGACAGTTTTGATGTTCTGGAGATCGTCAACGTATGGAAGGTGTTCCAGGACGTGAACCATGACGCCTGCATCATGGTGCTCCGGAAGAAGGTGGCCGACGAGGATTCCCAGCCCATTGAGACGCGACTACGAACGATCGCCACCGGCGGAACCGAGGCTAGCAAATGCGCACGACTAGCCGAAGAAGTGTGGCGCTACGATTTCACGGCGGATGCGGCTGCCTGGGCAAACCAACCAAACGCCAGGTTCGAGACGATCTACGAACCAAGACTTGGGGCAGAACTTGATCGGATCGGCGCGAGAAGTAAGAGGCTCGACGAATGTTGCAATGTCACCGTCGGAATCCAGGTGTACCACCAGCGCAAGGTCAGTAGGGAAATCATCGAATCGAGGGCGTTTCATTCTGATCGGAAGCTCGGTGCTGACTGGTACCCGTTCATTACGGGGAACGAGGTCCAGCGGTACTACCAGATTCCGTCCGAGACGGCGTTCCTGAAATACTCAGACGACCTTTGCGACAAACGCGAACTGGCTCATTACAAGGTGCCCCGCGTTCTGATCCAGCAAATTTTCTGGAACCGCATTGCATCATGCATCTCTTACCCAAGCAGCCCGTTTCTCTATCTCAACACGCTGTTCTCTTTGACATCTCCAGTAAAG
This sequence comes from Pirellulales bacterium, assembly GCA_036490175.1. Taxonomy (NCBI): domain Bacteria; kingdom Pseudomonadati; phylum Planctomycetota; class Planctomycetia; order Pirellulales; species Pirellulales bacterium. The sequence goes on from DASXEJ010000094.1 coordinate 9,055, forward strand.
GGCTTCAGCCTCGAATATTTGTTGAGTGTCCTGAACAGCCGAGTAGTGTCTGCTTGTTTTGGCCGATGGTCTAATCGGCTCCTCGGCGACAAATTCCCGAAGGTGAGTAAGGTCGATCTCGCTCGGATTCCGATGCCGATCCCGTCGAAGGATGTCAGCCGTAAACTCAATCGGCTCGCAAAGTCTTTATCGACTGAATGGCAGACCTGCAAAGAATCAAGTGTCGCGTTTGGCGAATATCTCTCACTCCTCGACACGCGTGGACTTCTTGCGAAAGCGCTTGCGGAGCCCTGGGCCTTCGATCGTGAGAAGCTCGTGGCCGCAATCTCGGAAACCCGTGTCCGGCTGACCGCGGACCAGCTCAAAGAACTCATCAAGGCATGGAAAACGGCCAACACTAAGATTGGATCGCATTGGGATAAGATCTGCGAATACGAAGCCGATGTCGATGCGCTCGTCGCCCGAGCTTACGGATTCCGCAAAGAACTCTGCAAGGAGCTCATCGAGAGAGCGCCGGCTTTGAAAATCGAAGACGTTCTTTTGCCACGTTGAGCTGAAGAACCGATCGTCACTTCTATGTGCGGCTCCTCGCCGACGACACAGTTCCGCTAATCGACCTTGATCGCCAGGTCGTCATTCCCGTCGTCAGTCAGCCAGCTCATTTCAACTTGAAAATCGTGTTGATCATTCGTCAAGCGCAATCACGACAGCTTGCTTGCTCTTCGATTTGATTGGACTCAATATGCTGTGAGTGATATCCGTTTTCTCTCTTGAAGTGATCGCGCACGACTCTTCCTCCGGCACACAATCCCTTGTCGCAGTCAAGCAAAAGTCGAAGGGTCTCCTTCCGGCGGAGTTGTCAAGCGATGCGTCCGTTGCCGGCTTCCTCCGGCAACTGCTCTCAGCCAGCCATGACCGTGGCGACGCGCGGGCCGCGGCACTTGTGCCGTGGGTCTGCGACCGCATGCCGAGCGTCAACAGTCGGAAGGCATACTTCCACGACCTCGCGAGTTTTGTGTCGCACCTCGCGACGGTCGGCATCAATCCCCTCGATGCGACCGGCGACGATATCCGGATTTATAAGGAGGCCCTCCGGCAAAGCGGCAAGTCTTCCGCGTCGATTGCACACATGCTCTCGGCCCTTCGTGGCACCTATGAACAGTTTGGGAAACGCAAACTCGTTGAATGGGACCGCGTTCGCGACATACAGGCCGTAACATCGCCACGCGTCGAGAAGAACACGACGCCAGCATTGTCCGAGGCGGAGGCTCGACGGCTCTTGCATGCGCCGGACACATCAACGCTGCTGGGACTACGCGACCACGCGCTCCTTTTTGTCTTCTTCAAAACGGCTTGCCGTTGCAGTGCCGTCGCTGGCGCCCGCGTTGGTAGCCTCGAACGCACCGACACGGACTACTATTTGCTCGTCCGCGAGAAGGGAAACAAGCAGCAGCGAAAGGCGCTGCTGGAGGCGGCTCCGGCCGTTCGGGCGTACCTTAATGCCGCCGCCATCGGTGACGATCTCGACGGTCCCCTCTTCCGGCCGATCGCGAAAGATCGTCGCACTATATTAAGGAAGCCGCTCGACCGAAGAACCATTTGGTACATCGTGAAGAAGTATGCCCGCGAAGCGGGCATCAATACTGAGCGGCTCGGCGGTCGTGGCATCGCGGTACATGCCTTACGCAAGACCGCAATTACCAATGCTCTTGAGCACGGCGCCAAAATGGAGCAAGTGCAGCAACTCGCCGGCCATGCGGATATTCGTACGACGCAGCTCTATTATCAGCCGCGCGAGCGCGATGCCGAAGAAGCGGCCAGGCATATCCAGATTCGTTGACCGCAAATGTCGTTGCGCGCTGCCCGTGGTGGGCGTAGCGTTGGCAATCGGTCAGGACTAGTCGTTCTGATCAATTGCTTACGACGGTCATTCATATCAACGGTTCTGGGAGGTGATCTATGGCTACGCGGCTGATGCTCCATCGTGGCGCGCGTCTTGTCGAACGTCCGGAGTTGGATGCGGTCGATCCGCCCCACGCGACCAGCACGTTCTTCCCGGTGAAGCACTCGGTTGTGCTCGAACGGGTGCTCGAAACGCTCGAGGGGTCCGGCTATCGCGTCACGCGGCAACAGCTCGCATTGAGCGCGGACAATCATCGCTTCTTCGCCACGGTCGATGTTGATGCTCCGATCATGGACGGTGTCAGTCTCATGATCGGTCTGAAGACAGCGACCGATCGCTCGACCGCACTCTCGTGGTGCGCTGGCGAGAGAATTTTCGTGTGCGATAACGGCGCGTTCTCAGCCACGACGGTCGTGGCCCGCCGTCACACAAAGTTCGGTGAAAGAAGGTTCGGAGTTGCGGTTGCGCAGGCGGTCTTGGGGCTATCTGAATACAAGGCCGTGGCTGCGAAACGCATCGAGACGCTTCAGCACTTCGATCTCAGCGAAGACGCAGCGAACAGCTACCTGCTGCAAGCTGCGGAACGTGGCGTGGTCGGCTGGCGACTGCTCCCGCAAGTCATCAAGGAATGGCGGAATCCTCAGCATGAGGAGTTCCGGCCGAGGACAGCATGGTCGCTGTTCAATGCTTTCACGGAAGTCTTGAAAGATCGTCAGCGGACTCAGCCCGCTAGGGCTGCCGCCGAAACGATCCAACTCCAAAGCCTGCTTTTGCAGAAGGAGAACGCGTTAGATGCCGAGTTCCACGAAGTCTCGTAACGGGGCCGCGAAGAAAGATGGCCCCGTGTTCACCCGTCGTTTCTGGACGGGATCAGGAAATTTGGAAATTGCCGTCTGGAACCGAACTATCGGTGAGGGCGAAGAAGCCCACGATGTCCTCAACACGACGTTGAAGAAGACCTACAAGGATGCGAACGGAGACTACCAAGAGTCCGGTTCGCTCCGCGTCGAAGAGCTGGGTCTGGCAATCCTCGCCTTGCAGGAAGCGTTTTCGTTCATCTCGAACGAACTGGCGAAGTCGTAACCCACCGCAGACGCTCTGCGTTTGCCCGCCGTCAGGCTCCCGCCTGCCAGCATCTCGCCCAGTCTGGGCTGGCTCAGTCGAAAGACTGGGCCTTTTCAAGTAGACACTCGTCCATTGATAGAAAAATTTTCCGAACTGCCACAACGACTCCGATTCTTCCAAGAAAAATCACACCATCTTTCAATAGTCTTTCCACAACCATTTGTCCGCACATGACTTACGCCTTTGATATACATGTTCTGGCTCGAGAACTGCCTTCTAGAAAACCCATAAGAACATTCTTAGATGGGGTTTTTTCTATGCTTCGCTCAGGAACCTTCTGGTGTGTCTGTTTGGCCAGTATTGGCCTCGGTCCGCTCGGACCCATTCTCGTTTTGACCGTCGGCATCGTTGTCGATGTTTTTTCGGCAATCGGAAAAGCGTTGACGGCCCCTCGTGTTGAGAAGCCGAAGACTCGCGCGCAACGCGTACGCGATGCCGAAACGCTTCTCGATGAAGAGCTGCGATTCTCGAAGAAATTGACGGACCCTGTGGCGCGTGCCGCTGCTGAAGCATCAGCAAACGTGCGATTCCGCGATCGGTTGCGTTCGATCATGGAAGCGCAATGAGACTCTACGTGGGGCCGACCGGCAGCGGGAAGAACAATACCGTCAATACGGACTTAATGCCGTTTGTAAGTACGCACTGGATAAGCGGAATATTCCCAAACGAAGAACCGGCCCGGCATTTCGTCTCGGAGCTGTATGCACGTGAAGGGGAAGGGGTACTGCCTCGCTTGGTCGTCCAACGCTTCCGCGACACGTCGCGGGTGATTGCAGAAGAAATCATCCAGCAACACCAGAACGACGATCCCTTTCAACGCGATCTGGCAGACGACCTGGGATTGAGCTTCCTTTGGGGCGTGATCGGCCAGAACCGAAAGGACTTCCGGAACACGGTGGAACGTCCGGTCCTGCTCCGCAACGGGACCTTCGCTGTCCGAGCAAAGCAGCGTTCCCGTGTTTGGTGGTCAGATTCGTGGATTCCGCTGGTCATGCGTCCGCGGCATCCGGTGCAATTGCACGCGATTGAGAATTGTACTGATCAAGAGGTTCGGGATGAACTTGTGCGGATGAGCACGTATTCGCTTCGGGATCAATTGGCCCTTTTGCAGCCAATTGAGAATTTGCTCAATCCGCCTCTCCGTAATCCCGTGATCGCTGCCCGTACATCCCGTCAGCCGACGGAAGACCGGCGTGCTGCACTGAATGGTGGAGAAATTCGCGTCACGATCCTCGAAGGGATTTCACACGAAGCGCAGCAGATGGCGTACGCCCTGGAACTGAACCGGATCGTGTCTCTTGCTCTTTCGGGACTGGAGCGGCCGGGCATCCTAGTCATCGACGAGTTGAACAAACTTGGGGTGACGCAAAACCTTGTCACGGCGCTTGCGACCCTTCGGACGTACGGCGTCGATATCTGGACCATAAAGCAGTACCTAGCGTTTGAGGATGAGTACCAGCGAAACGGCTTCCTGCAAAACGTCGATCTGTACTTGCCTCCGCAAAACGACCCCATGATGGCCGAGTTTGGGGCTGACGTGATGCGTGGCCTGCTCGATGAATACGCTGTTCACCACGACGAAGTAACCACTAGGCAATTCACCAGAATCGAGATGGTCGAGCGGGAAACGGAATCTGAATCATCCGGACCGAACGGCAAGACAAAGGGCAAAAGTAAAACTCTGGTGCCTGTGTCTATTCCCGAAATAACGCAGGAACGACGCCCCGTCTACAAGAGCGCGCGTGATCAAAAGTTCTGGAAGGCGGGCGACATCATGAACGCCCCTATCGGGACCGTGTTCGTGAAGCCGAAGCTCCAGCCGCCGTACGTGCGGACAGTGCGCGAGTTCCCGAATAGCTGGGGCTATCGGGAAGTGGCCGACGCGAGGTTTGAGGAATGCCTACAGAGAGTAATGCAGAAGCCGATCTTCGAAGTTCCCGTCGTGAATCCTTTTCCCGTGCCGGCCGCAACAACAACGAATACGGCGCGTCGAGGCGGGCGGCGACGCTCGCGATAACGAATAACCATGAAGTACCAGCAGATGATCTTGTTCCTCGGATTTACCCCAGTGTTGCGATTGCACTCAAAAATCTGCGAATCCTCGAAAAGCGCCGGAAGGTGCGTCGCGTCGGTTTCGTCAAAGTCGGCGGTCGACTCAAAACCGTGTGGGCGGGGTTTCGTGTGCCGATTTCCAAGATCGAGCACAACTACACCGTTTTCCGATTGCTCGCCGCGGCACGAGTCCATGAAGTCCGCAGCGGGTCGCTCGTTGATCCCCGTTTCGAATTCGATGCGGAACTCTACATCTCTGGCGAGCTGGCCTTTGCACTCGAATTCGACAATGGCCAGGAACGATACGGCCAAGTGTTTCGGCAAATGTCGCGGAGAGCTGATTCCCCGGTCGACGTGCTTTGGGTTGTCACGAGCGAGGCCAGGCTCAGACGGTTCATCGAACTGGGGCAGCAGCTATCACCAGACGGGTTCCTCTTCGCCTTGCTCGACGAGACCCTGGCTGATTTTCACGGTCCCATCTGGCGCGATCCTACGGGCAGGAAACACGCCCTCGAACGCGTCCCAGAACACGAAGGGTGGTTGGCAGCGATATGCCAACCGCAGTCTCGTGGCTACTGACATTTTGAACCACTGTTTGCGGTCAGTTCGCAGCTTTGGACGCACCAATTTCGGTGCATTCCTCCCCTGTGTTTTTATGGATGTTAACACCCTTATATCAGTCTTGATCGGACTGATGAACGCTGGACTGAGTTTCGGCATGAGCCTCGGTCTTGTTGTGATCTTCCTCCGAAAGCCCGGCTCTAGCAAGTCGGGCGAAGGAATCATCAAGTGCCACTTGTGCAATCGATCTTGGAAGGAAACGAGATAACTCCCAGACGTGGGGCTGAGCTGACCAGCCCCAACACTGCGTTTCACCCTTACCAAAGGAGAAAGATATGTCGTTTCGGATGAAATACGAAGAAACGAGACCATCGGTCCATTTTGAGGAAAGGATCAGAATCGAAGTCGATGACGTTGAGTCGCAAGACATCGCACCCATTCTTTTCGCTCAGCAGGCGTTGTTCGAGAAAGCCCAGCTTGCCCTTGGTCAGTTCAAAGCCCAGTTGTCCGGTCCTTCAGTAGAGGAGATGTTTCGTGCCAAACTTGAGAGTCAGCAAAGAAACCTACTACCGCGAGGGGAGTAGCGGTCCGAACCTTCGACAATCTGTCAGCGATGGCCCTCCGCAAAGACCGAGCGGTGGAGGCGGTTGCGGAAGCATCGTCCTCATCGGCCTCATTCTTTCCGCAGCAACCGTAGCTCTGGCCTCTTGGAGGTAACATGCCGCCGAAGTTCAAAGTAACCACAGAACGAATTACCACCGTCACCCCAGTGCAGGAGAAAAAAATGCACGACCCGTCTTTCCGTTTCGTCCTGTTCTCCCTCGGCGTTGGCCTAGGAGCGATTGTTTACACCTTCTTCTGGTTCCTGCTTCTCAACCAGTTCGGGGACATTGGCAAAGGCATGGGGCTTGTTGCCATGTGCGGGGGCATTATCCCTCTCGCCAAGAAGACAGAACAGCTCTACCACGACTTCGTGAAACGCTAGGAGTGCCCTGTCACCGTGTACCCTCCCGAGTTCATTCAATTCGAGCTTCCAATCGGGCGAAAGACTCCGCCTCCATCTGGCTTTCAGAAGCTGGCGGAGTCTCAGCCCGTGCGGGCGGGCTACAACGCCGGAGTTTCGACGAGGAACTTCAGCGTTGTCGACATCGACGATTGTTCTCTGATCGAGCGATTCGAGAAAAAGTACCAACCGGTTATTACGACGATCATCGCAACACCCCGAGGCGGCAGACACTACTACTTTTCAGGTACGACGTGCAACCAACAGCGTGACAGATGGGACGTTCGGGGTGTTGGCGGGTACGTGGTCGCCGCTGGCTCGTCCGTTGGTGGAAAGCCCTACCGGGCACTGACCGAGATTGTGTCGATTGCTGATCTGAAGCCACTTCCGACGGAACTCCTGAAGCCGAGGTCGGTGCAGAAGTGCGATGGCGAGTGTGATTTGTTTCGACGGATCAACCGGGCGAAAGCATTTGCAGCGACAGTTCGATGCATTGAACGCCAGCGTGCGCATGACACGCTCTTCCGCCTGGTCTGCTGGATGCGCGACGTGGCAGGAATCAACCGTACCGAGGCTTATGCCATTCTGCTCGACTGGAACCAAACGAACTGTTTTCGAGAAGACGGCGTGACACCGTTTCCGTGGAAGATGCACGAAATGACCCACAAGCTTCAGGACGTGTTTCGATGAGTTGGTCGTACGATCCAAAAACTCGGCTGACAGATGCGACGACGCACGTCCTTCCACGAACGAAGGTCGAGGATGCCATCGCTCTGCTCGTCGAGGCGGGAATCTGGAATCAGTACGAAATTACTCGGATCGTCAAAGCGTTGAGTGGTCTCGGTCGTGGCGAAGTCAGATTTAACGTGAACCTGGTGCTGAATGGAAAAGAGCAATGAGCAGCTACTACCACCTTTGTCGGTGTGGTCGCACCTTTTTCACGCAATGGGAAAGTTACCCATGTGATCGGTGTGGTGCGGAAAGCGTTTCAGATCAGATGATCGATCCCCCTTGGTTACGAAAGGAAGAAGTCATGGCGAAGATCAAGACCAGCGTGAAGCCCTGTGAGAAGTGCGACCGGCCGGATAAGAACGTGCCGACGTTTCTTCTCGATAATTCCAAGCGCGACTTCGTGTCGCCGCTCTGTCCCACGCACCTGCACAAAAAGCTGCGGGAGTGGGAAATCGAAGAAGAAGAGGAAGCCGCCGCGAAGAAACGCGAGAAAAACGAGAAGGAGGCGAACGGTGCTTCGACTACGGCAGGTCGCTGAACGACTCAACTGTTCCGTGCAGGAGGTCTATGTGTTGAAGAATGCCGGTCTCCTGGCCATCGTCAGGACCGGCCTCAGAAAAGGATTCCGCGTCGAGGAGGCGGAACTTCAGCGGTACATCGATTCGAGACGGGAGACACGGCGGCAGGATGCCACCGTGTTCCCGAAGAAATCATCTCCACGTCTGTTCAAGCACCTGGACGGCGACCGCTTACGGTCTGCATGGCGGCAGCGAGATAATCGCGGCGACCAGCAAGATGGAGATAGTGCTCAGTCATCTGGGTAGTTTCGTGGCCCATCAAGTGCGAAAGCGTCTTGATGTCCAGCCCATTGACGATGCCGCGTGTTCCGAAGGCGTGGCGGACCCCATAGAGCTTCACGTCGTCGGACACGCCTCCCTTCACGCGGGCACGACGCACACGAAGCCCAAGATTGTAGCGATTCCACGGCGTGCCGCGGTGGGTCGAGAAAACACGATCTCCCCGACTGGTACGCTTGATATGCCGCAACAGACTGACCACCACCGGAACCAACGGCACGATACGAGGCTTGGGTTTTCGTTGCGTCTTGATCGTCTTGTGGTGACGGAGCACGATCACCCCGCCGTCGAGGTCCACTTCGTCCCAACGAAGCTTGGCAGCCTCCGCCGGACGGCAACCCGTCAGCCAAAGAAAAAACAAAATCTGACGGAAGCGAGCACCGGGTGTGGGACGCTTCTTGTAATACCCGGCAGTCGTCCGCAGGATGGCCCGGAACTCGTCGAATGTCATGTCCCGACGCGGGCTCCCTGCTGCTTGGCGAATCTTGCGGAACGGATTCTTCGGGATCAGATCGGCATCAGCCGCCCAGCAAAAGACTCCCTGCACGGCACGAAGGGCACTGCGCTTCGTCCAGTCGCTCTTCCACGACTTGTGCTTGAGCAGCCACTCTTGCAGATGATCCTTGCGACAGTCTGCAACCCGACGATCGCCATGAGCCTCGGCGAAGTCTTGGAGATACCCGAATCGGGCCTTCCGCGTCTCGACGCCGAGCGTCGGGAACACGATGCCCATGTACCGCTCGATGATCGAGGCAACGGTGTGTTCGCCGCTGTCGGGATCGGGATTGGCTTCGGCGAGATCGCGAAGCTCATCGAGCCGAGACTGAGCAGCCCTTCGATTGGATTTGCCCTCGGCGAGCTTTGTCTTCTGCCCGCCGACGTAGGCCATCCACCAGCCGGTCTGCTTGTAGAACCACGGTTTTGCAATGCGAGCCATGCGACCCTCCTTTTAGTTGACCCTGTTGAAGGCCAAGGAAGGTCTGCTCGGACCCTGCCCGATTCGTACTCGGGCGGGGTCTCTTTCATCCTATTCTGGACAGGAATTCTGGACACCCCTTTGGGTTCCAGTTTTTTTCTTCCTGCTGCAAACTCTTGGGACTCTTGAGTTTGCAAAAGTCGGGGCGACAAGATTTGAACTTGCGACCTCTACGTCCCGAACGTAGCGCTCTACCAGGCTGAGCTACGCCCCGATGGGAGAATTGCACGATTGGATGATGCTTTTGTCGCGGCGCGGGTTCGCGCGTTAATTGGGCTGCCGCGGGCTAGCCCTGCATCCGATTCAAGCATGCCGAAGGCCGTTAGGTTACTGCAATCGCTGAAAACTTGCAACCTGCGCTGGCACCGGCTCGGCACTCTTGTGCATGCGTGCTGGCAATTCGGCAAACCCACTGGAAATGGCCGCCGGGGCTCGGTTTGCCGCGTTGCTTGCAGCCTGGGGTCGCGCCCGGGGCAATGCAGACCTCGCGCGATGAACGGAGCCGGGGTGCAGGCATTCGCCGGCCGATCGACGAGCGCGGACCGATGGCGACTGCCGTCAGGGGCCGGCCAGGACCAGGGCTGCGGCCTGGCCGGCCGCCGTGCGGCTGACTTTGAGAACCAAGGCGGCGCTGCCGGCCAGTGGCTCACGGGCAATCACACTCACGGGACACTCCGGGTCGGGCTGCTCGTAATTGAGCGTCGCCGGGACCAGGCCGGCATTCAAAGCCATGATGCTGCCGGCCGTTTCGACCACGCCCCCGGCGGAATACAGATTGCCGAAATAACTCTTCAGCGCCGTGACCGGGACTTCGGGGCAAACGCGGGCCAGCACCTGCGCCTCGATCCGATCTTCCGCACGCGTGCTGGGCGCGTGGGCATTAATATGCCCCAGCGATCGCGGCTCGAAACCAGACTGGTGCAAGGCGGCGACGATTGCCCGCTCCAGGCCCGTGCCGGCCGGCGCGACAGTGGGCCGCGGATCGCAACTGGAAGCAAACCCCAGCAAGCGGCCGAGGATCGGCACGCCGCGGCGCTCGGCATGGCGCCGCTCTTCCAACACCAGCGCTGCCGCGCCTTCGCCGCGGACCTGGCCGTCGCGATTCAAGTCGAATGGCCGCGAGGCCCGCTCGGGTTCGTCCGAGCGGTGCGAAAGTTCGTGCATCAGACAACTGCGCACCCAATCCATCGGCTGCATGCGACTGCTCGACCCACCGGCCAGCATCACGTCGGCCGCTCCCCGGGCAATCACCTGCGCGGCTTCCGACAAGGCCAGCAGCGACGACACTTCCCCCGTGTAGAGCGTGTTGTTATGAGCGCGCGCATCCTGGGCGATGGAAATATGGCAGGCGATCATGTTGGGCAGCAGCTTGAGCATGCCCAACGGAAACGAATTCGCCAGGCCGAGCGTGCCCCAATTCTCCATGTGGAATTCGTGGTCGACGATCGACGGCACATAGGCTTCGATGCTGTCGTCGGGCGACGGATTGAGCGTATCGGCCGAAAACACCACGCCGAACCGATCGGGGTCGACGGCGCCGGGGCCCAAGCGCGCGTGCTCGCGCGCCATTGCGGCAACGGTCATCCCCAATTGCGTGTCGCGGGCCATGACCTTGAGACTTTTGCGCGGCTTGACGAACTGCATGGGATCGAAATCCCGGATCTCGGCGGCCAGCTTCACCGGCAGGCTGCTCGCGTCCAGCCCCGCGATCAGCCCCACACCGCTGCGGCCCGTACGCAGTGCGTCCCAGAACGGATCGAGGCCGATGCCCAATGGGCTAACCACGCCGATGCCGGTGATCACAATTTCGCGCGGAGCTGGCATGCTGGATTAATGCGCCGGGTCCTATGCCCGGTGGACGCAAAGGCAGTTGAAAGAAGCGCGTGGAAGCGGGCAGCCGCGGGTTGGAGCAAGTGACAGGATTTTTGAGCTAAGATGGGCCGGCTGCGTCGGCCGATCGTTGCGGCGTCTGGAAAGACTCGGATTTTCCTGCAACTTCCAATAACCTCCCTATCTTGACAGGCACGGTGCCCAAGTCAATCGCCCGGCCGTGGGTCGCTGTCGATGCGTGGCTGTCTGGTCTCCCTGCGGCCACCGATATTAGCCCCCGCAGCACCGACCGCAGCGGTAATCCCGATTGTAGCGGCCGGTGGCGGCGGTTATTCTCGGGCATTGGGCGCTCGCTCGGCAATGCGATACCTTCGCGCCGTGGTGGATTGGTCGACATTTTGCCGGCGGCTTGATGAGGAGTCTTCCAAGGATGGAAAATCGTACGAACCGGGAAGCCGAAATCCGTAGCGAGCCGCGGAGTGTCCGACGCTTGCGCTTCGATCTGGGCCACCCGCCCCGGCCAAAGCCCCCGGTGTTGCCGGTGCCGGATAGCAAGCCGGACCGCTAAACGTCGCGGAAGCGGCGAACTCTCCGAGCGCCCAAGTAGCGGAAGTCGTGCGACTTCCGACCGAGTTGCCGGCAAGGCTGCGGAATTCTCACGAATTCCGCTACCGGCGTGTTCGTGCTTTTCCTCGCTAGCTGCGGCATTGGGAACATCATGCAGGTCGTCATCACTGCCGTCGGCCCCGACAACCGCGGGCTGGCCGATCCCATCATCCACTACGTCACCGGTCGCGGCGCGAACATCGCCGAGATCCAGATGTACGATCACGACGAGCAGTCGCTGTTTGCGATGCTGTTGCGGATCGAACTGCCCGGTAACGAGATGCCGGCCTTGCAGCAAGCCGTAAACGAAATCGGCCGCGACAAGCAGTTGTCGATCCGCGTCTGGTCGCCCGAGCTGCGCGCCAGCCGCCCGCGTTTGGCCATCTGCACCACATTTCGGCTCGAGCCGCCGCTGGCCCTGCTGCGGGCCGTGCGCGACGGTCAACTGCGGGCCGATGCCGCCGTGATGCTTGGCAATCGCCCGAACTGCCGGTCGCTGGCCGAGCAGTTCGGCGTGGACTGGCACCTGGTGGGCGATGAGCAGGGCAATACCGACGACGAGCGGCTCATCGCGCTGTGCGATGAGTACGAAGTCGACTACATCATATTGGCCCGTTACATGCGAGTGCTGCCGGCCAGCAGTTGCTGGAAATACGCCGGCGGCCGTATCATCAACCTGCATCACGGCCTGCTGCCGAGCTTTCCCGGCTTGCGTCCCTATCACGATGCTTACGCCAGCCGCATGCTCACCTACGGAGCGACGTGTCATTTCATCGTGCCCGACCTGGATGCCGGCAACCAGATCATTCACCAGCAGCCGTTTACCGTGCCGCCGGGCCTGCCGCTGGCCGATGTGATGCGATTGGGGCAGGAGGACAATGAGCCGCGCTGCCTGGTGGAAGGCGTGCGCCGCGTCGTCGACGGCGAAGTGCAATTGCGCTTCCACCGCGTCGTGGCCCGCAACCGGCGATAGTTCTTCGCCCTGAAAGGGCGTAAACCACGGGCGTGAGCCCGTGGAAGGCAATCGCACGATTCCTCTGAGCCCTGAAAGGTCGGCACTCCTCTGTCGCCCTTTCAGGGCTTATGAATGTCGCGCCACTCGCGGTTCCAGGGGTTCACGCCCCTAGCTAACGACTTCCGCCCCATTCAAAGCTAGTTTCTGCTTTGCAATTGCTGGTCATCGCTCGGGGCTGTGCTCGTGTCGAGGGGCACGGCTGTAGGATTCGATATCGGCAGCAGGTGCGGCTTGATCTTCGCCAGCTTTTTGGGGCCGACGCCAGAGACGCGCCGCAGGTCGTCGTGCGTGGTATAGGGGCCATCGAGCTGCCGGCTCTCGACGATGCGGCGGGCCAGCGTTTCGCCCAGGCCGGGCAGTTGGGCCAACTCGGGCCAGGGGGCCGTGTTCAAATCGACGCGAAACTCGGCGGGCCGAACCGTTTGCCGGTCGAGTTCAACCAGGTCGCCCGAAGGCCCACCGGCAGCCAGCCAATATCCGGCCAAAGCGACCAGGCCCAACAGCACCAGGACCGCGACGGTTCGCTGATCGTGCGGCCGCAGAATCCAGGGCGAAGGCGTGGGCGGGTCGCTCATCTGCGCTCAATTTGCAGGCGCCTCATTTTGCCGGCGGCTGGGCCGCATCTTCGGCCCCGCGAACTTGCGAAGTGCCGGTGGAATAGGCACGATATTGATCGGCGTATTCGGCCGGTGGCCGGGTGCGCGCCGTGTCGCGCAGGTTGCGCAGCCGCTGGTTGCGATAGTGGTCGCCGGCGGCGCTGGTGCCGTGCGGTCGGAGGCCCAGGCTGCGGAGCGATTCGTCGAGCTGCGCTTGGGCCGCGCGGCCGGCGGCGTTGTCCTGCTTCGCTGCCTGTTTCATGGCTTCCCAGCGATTGATAAAACGCTGGGCATCTTCACGCGTCCACTTGAGCTTGTTGAGCAAGTCGTCGGACCCTGGCTTCTGGAGCTGATGCTTCAAACGCTCGAGCGCCAGGTCCGTGGCCTTGCGGGCGTAATTCAGATTGGGATCTTCTTCGGGCCCGGCAGGGTTCGGTTGTTGCGGCGAGCGAGCGCCGTTGTACTGATCGGCCGAGCCACCGCCGCCGGGGTTGCCGGCTCCCTGCTGTTTGCCGCCCCCTTGAGCCGCGCCGCTCGGCGTGCCGTCCGATGCATCGCCCTGGGGTGCATTTTGCGGTTGATCATTTCCGCCCCGGGCTTGCTGCTGGCCGCCGGGTTTGGAATTGCCTGGCTTCTGCCCCGAACCCTGGCCGGGCTGCTTACCGCTGGCGCCGGGCGTGGGCTTTTGAGCCTGGGCCTGGTCGCCCGGTTTGCCGCTGGTTTCGCCGGGTCCTTTTTCGTTGGACTTTCCGCCGCCGTCGTCCGAGGCCGTGTTCTGGCCCGCGCCGCCGGTGCCGGATTGATTGGCCTTCTGGCCGCCGCCTTCTTCGCCGCCGCCCGACTGATCGCCGCCGACAGAACCCTTGGAGTTCGAATCCTGCGGGCTGCGGCTGGGCGAACTGCCTTCGCCCGAATTCATCGGCTGCTGCTGCCCGCCCGACTGATCGTCTTGCTTATCGCGCGACATGTTCGATTCTTGCGGCGAGGGAGTTCCCTGCTTGTCGGTGCCCGGTTGACCGGCACCGGCCTGGTCCTTGCCGTTATCGGGATCGCCGCCTTTGGCATCTTGCTGGCCGCCGGCCTGCGGATTGGTCGGCTGATCCTTTGCCTTCTGATCGCCCGGATTGCCGGCAGCCTTGTCGCCTTGGCCCGGCTGGCCGCCAGTTGGCTGACCGGCTTGATTGTCGCCGCCCGGGCTCTCGCCCGGCTTTTTGCCTTCGTCGCCGGCCGGTTTGCCGCTAGGCTCTTTTCCACCCGGGTCTTTTCCGCTCGCATCTTTGCCGCCCGGATCCTTGCCGGGCTGATCCTTGCCACCCTGATCGCTCGCGCCGGGCTGTGGACTACCCATCGGATCGCGGCCGGGCTGCTCGCCCATCTTGCCGCCGGACTGCTGCTGATCGCCACCGGATGGTTGCTGATTGCCCGGCTGCTTGTCGGCCTGCGGTTGAGCGCCTGGTTGCCGGCCGTCTTGCGGTTTGTCCTTGGGCGCGGGCTGCCCCTGCTGCTGTCCTTCGCCTTGCTGACCTTTGCCTGGCTGCTGACTGCCCTGCTCTTTACTACCCGGTTGGGGTTTGCCCGACGGTTGGCCGGACTGCGGTTGCTGGCCCTTGCCGTCACTGCCCGGCTGCTGATTGGATTGCGGCTGGCCTCCCGGCTGACCATCGGGTTTTTGCTGACCGCCGCTCGATGGCTGACCGCCGGTTGGGGATTGCTGGCCCGGCTTGGGCTGGCCGGGCTGTTGCTGACCGGATTGTGGCTGGCCTCCCTGCCCGCCAGATTGTTGCTCGCCGCCGGGCTGGTTTTGGCCGCCAGGCATGGGCTCGCCGGGTTGACCGTCGGACTTGCCAGGCTCGCCGCCTGCTTGTGGATCGGCCGGTTTGGTTTGACCCGTCCGCTGTGCGCCCAGCGGCTTTTCGTCCTGGCCGCCGGATTCGGGCTGGTCGGGGTTTTTGCCCTGGTCGTTGGCACCGGCTGGCGCCTGATCCGCCTTTGAGCGGCCGGTTTCGCCTGCGGCGCCCTGGCCCTTGTCGCCGGCCTGGCCGCCGTTGTCGGGCGGGCGGCCGTCGCCGCTGTCGCCGGGCTTCTGGCTGCGGGCCGATGACTTGGGTCCATTGCCGGCAGGCGATTCTTCCTGATTCGGATCGTCCGGCTTTTGCTTCGGACTGGGCTTATCGTCAGCCTGCTCGTCCGCGTTCTGTGGATTGGCTTGCGGCTTGTCCTGGTCGAAGTGCTTGTTGATCTCGTCAATGGCTTTGCCGGGATCGGCATCGGGATCGACGCGCTGCTCGTCGGGCTTCTGCTGACCGCCTGGCTTTTGCTCGCCACCGGCCTGTTGCTCACCGCCGGGAGGCTGCTGGCCGGGTTGTTGCTCACCGGCCTGCTGCGGCTTTTTCTGGCCGCCGTCCTGTTGATCGGGCGGCTGGTCCTGAGGCCGCTGGCCGGCCGGCTGCGCGTCGGGCTTCTGGCCGTCGGCCGGCGGCTGCTGATCGGGACGCGGCGCTTCGGGCGGCTTGGCCTGGGCCAGTTGGTCCTGCTCTTTTTTCTGCTGCTGCGGCGAAAGGATACGCAGCGTGTACTTAGGAGTCTCCGTCCGATTGGGCTTCTGCTCAGGCTGCGACTGCTTGTTGTCTTCGGCCACGGCCCAAAACTCGACCTTGTCGCCAGCCTTGAGTCCCAGCGAGCGGGCGTTAAGCACGTAAGCCGTGCGGACCGGCCCGGCGCGCGGATCGGTCACCAGCGGCGGAATCGCCAGTGGCGTGCCGTTGCGCTCGATCTCGAGCGTCAGCTTCGCCAGCTTGAAATCGGGATCAGAGGCCGCCAGTGTCAGCCGTAGCGAGCCGCTCTCGGCCATCGACAGTTCTTGTTTCGGATCGAGCTGCGGCTGCACGAACGCCACTTCGGGCGGCAAATCGGCCACGACTTCGATCTTGTAGCGAATCGGCGCGACGTCGTCGGACGAATGTCCCTGGCGATCGGTGAAGACCAGATAGTAGGCGGTGTGCTCCGGCTTGCCGTCCTTGATTGCCAGAGTGAAGCTATACGAAGCCTCGCGCCCGCTCGACGACATGCGAACGCCAGCCGAGCCTCCGTCGTCGAATCGCACGTGGGCAGTCTTGATCGGGTGCGTGGTCTTGGCGTGCAGCGTGACCGTCGTGCCTTCGATGGCCTGCAAGTCACCCTGCCGCTCGGTCGTGCGCGGGGGCAGCTCGGTGTAGGCCGGATAACGATAGTCGACGCGCTCGACGCTGATGGCTGGAGCGATGAGCGCCTGCACCTGGTACACGCGCGAAATGGCGTCGCCAGCCACGATGCGATACGACAGGTCTTGCTGCAAGCCCGACCCGCCGTCGGGCAAGTCGGCCGCGTAGCGGTAGCTGTTGTCGGGCAATTCCATGCGGATGGGCTGATCCACCAACTGGCCGTCGGCCGTCGAGTAGTAGATCGTCACCGGCTCGCCCGGCTCGAGGCCTTCGACCAGCGCACTGACGCGGACGCGTCGTTCCTGCAATTGCTGACTGTCACCCGGCTGCACGTCGTCGATCTGCACGCGCGTCGGCACGGCCAGGTCGGCCCAGGGATCAATCACGCGGCCGATCGACCGCAACGGGTCCTTGGGCGACAGCACTTTGTACAAGCAGAAGGCCACGACCAGGACCGCCAGCACGTAACCCAGCTTGACCAGGCGCGAACCGTCGACGGCCGACTCCACGGTGACCTGCGTCAGATCGTTGGCCGCCTGGTGTTGCATGCCTTCGTACACCACCGTCGGCAGCTCGTTGGCCCGGCCACGCAGCAGCAACAGATTGATCAGGCTGTTTTTGAGCGCCGGCCGGCTCTGCTCGATGGCCCGAGCGGCATACAGCGGATTGACCCGGCGCATCAGCAGCGGGACGACATACGCCAGCCCATAGCCGCCGAAGGCCAGTACGAACACGCCCAGCGCGGCCAGGCGCCCGCCGAAGCCCAGCCCGTGCGGCATGATCCAATGATCGACCAGCACCATCAGCGCCAGATAGGCCAGCGAGCCGACCGACAGCACCAGCACGGCCACGGCCAGTTCGATGGCGTGCAAGTGCTGCCGGGTTTTTTGCAGCTTCTGCTCGATATAGCGATCGCACTCGACCGGCAACTGGCCGGCGGCCGAAGCCGGCTGGCCGGCCGCCGAAGCTTTGGAATCGCGATTGCCGGCCGGTGATGCCATAGGTCGTTGCGAGCGGAAAGGACGCTGGAGTTCGGCCAGTGCATTATAGCCGCGCCACGGCAAACGGGTGAAATGTCCCCTCAAGCAGGTGGAATCGAGGGCGAAAAGAACGCATTTTTCCGTAGCCCAGTCCTTCAGGACTGGGTTTTTGGGGGCCGCGCCAATGCCATCGCCCGATTCGATGCGGCCGTCGGCCGCATCGAATCGGGCGATGGCTCGCGCGTTCGGTCGCGGAACCCAGTCCTGAAGGACTGGGCTACGGAAAACGCCCCTAAACAGCGATCCGCTTCGCGCTAGTACGGAAATCGCTCGTCGAGCTTGCTGGCCGAGAGTTCGACCAGGAAGCCGGATAGCCGCTCGACGAGCCGGGCCATCATTTGCCGGCCTTTTTCAGCCGTGGCCGGGTGCGGGTTGCCGGCCCCGCTGTTGGTCGTGAGCAAATGCCAGGGCCGGGTGATGGTCACCCAGCCGCGATTGACCGCCTCGAACCGCGTGTCCGCCATGCGACCTTCGTCGGCCGCCAGGCTGCCGTCGGCACGCCGCGCGACCAGGTGCGGGTGGCAGGCCAGGATGACCGATGTCTCCATCTCGCCGGCGTGGTCGCCAGCATCGTCGAAGATCTCGTGCTCAATGTCTGCCAGCACGCGATACCAATTGCACAGAAACAATTGCGAGCCGCCGCGGCCGTGTAGCTCGCGCAGCAGCGGCTTGAGATCGTTGCCGCCGTGACTGTTCAAGAGCACGATCTTGCGAACGCCGTGATGCACCAGCGAATCGACCAGGTCGGTAATCACGCGCCCCAGCGTCGATGGGTTGACGTTCATCGCCAGCGGAAAATTCATCTGGTTGGTTTCGGTGCCATAGGGCATCGTCGGCAGCAGCACGACGCGGGCACCCTGCTCGTGAGCCGCTGCGCAAATCTGCTCGCCCACCGCGTCGGCCTCGAGCGTGTCGGTGCCGTAAGGGAGGTGCAAGTTGTGCGGCTCGGTCGCGCCCAGCGGCAGCACGGCCACTTCGTAGGGATGCTCTTTCACATAGCCGTAGTTGGTCTCGGCCAGAATCCAAGGGCGAGCGGTGGGCATGGGCGACTCGATCGGGCGACTTAAGGATCGACTGAAAAACAACTTCTCCACAACCCCTCTCCCCTTTGTGGGAGAGGGTAGGGTGAGGGGGCCCAAAAAATAACGAAGTTGTTTTTCAGTCGATCTTCAGCGCCGCAGGCTGGAGTGATAAATGACCCAATACACGGCAACCGCCGGCAAGCCGCCCAACAGCGCCGTCAAAGTCCAGACCGTGGGCGAAATCGCCAGCGGCTGCACTCGGCCCGTGTCCAGACGATTGGCGTCGTCGTAAACGGCCATCGCCAGCGCCACGTGCACGACAATCGTCAGCACGCTAATCAGCAATCCGAAGGCGATGGTCACGGCATCCCAATCCTGGTCTTCAACCGGCCCGGGTTAATCGCTACGGCCGGTGGCGGTCGCCTGCACAAACGCCCGATATTCGGCATCCAGCCGCGGATAATCGCTGCCGGTGAGCTGCGCGAGGGTTCCGGGCCGGTCGCGGCCAGTATAGATGGCGACCAGGTAGGCGACCAGCGTGTCGCGAAAGCGGCCATCGCCGTCGAATACCAGGAAATAGGTCAGGCCCGAGGCCTCGGTGTACAAGCTGCGGATGCGCTCGTCGTGTTGCAGACGATCCATGCTCATATCCGCCAATTCAGCCAGCGGCACGTAGAAGTGATCGACCAGCAAGCGCTGGCGTGCGCCGCCCAAGCGCACGGCATTCAGTCCGCCGAGCACGCAAAAACCGTCGCGCTCGACGAGCGACTCCATGAAACAGGCGACGCCCTCGAGCACCCAGAAATTGGCCTCGCGGCCCGGCAGCGGCACGACGGGACGCATCTCGTTGAAAAGCTGATGCGTGGCTTCGTGGTAAACGATGCTGTCGTCCGGCTCGGCGGGAACGAAGAAGTAGGCCTTGCGCTGCGGCGGGTAATAATAGCCCGTGGTCATGCCCACGCGGGGATCGATTTTTTGCATCTCGGCCACGTACTCATCGCGATCGCGGAAATAAATCACCTGGTGGCGCGCCGGGCGGCGAGCCTCGACCGCGCCGCCGGCAAACGCCCGGCGCAGCTCGGATTCGCTCACGTAAAACGTCACGAATAGCTGCTGCCAGGCTCGATACAGCCGCTCGAGCCGCGTGGCCATCCGCACGCCTTCTTCCAGGCTGTGGTCAGTGCGCACGTGGTAGTGTTCCGTCTCGATGTCCCAGCCGTGGGCGATATCGGCGTGCCGCCGGGCATCGTCGGCCGCCTTCGACCAACGGCCCAGTTGGTAGCGCTCGCCGGCCTCGTAACGCGCCACGCGATCTTGCAGCAGCCAACCGTATTTAGCGTGCCAGACTTTGTGCGCTCGGGCCTGGGTCGCCTCGTACGGCGTCCGCCAGCGCCCCTCGAATTGCTCGTAGCCCAAAATGCGCCGGCCCTCGGCATGGTCCGGGTTTTCACGCACCGCGGCTGTAAGCAGCTCGAAAGCCAGCGTCGGCCGATGGCTGCTCAACGCCTGCTTCGCCAGCTCGAACAATTCCTTGGCCCGCTCTTCGCGCAACTGTTGGAATCGACTGCACCACTGGCGAACGTCTGGCGACGCGTCGGCCGGCGGATTCCAATCCGGGCTTGCTGGCAGAATCGGAACCTCGAGCGTCACAGGCTGCGGGCGCGGCACCCAGCCTCGCGTGCGAGCCGCCTGCTCCGCGAGCTTGTGCTCGTCACACCACTTGGCCAAAGCCTCGAGCCGCGTGCGATAGTCGGCCGCCAGTTGTGCCGCTGCGGCCGCTGGAGATTGCGCAGGCGCCGCCGCTTGAACGACGGACGCAAGCGCGAGAAGAACGAGGAGTGAAGGTGCGCCGGTAGGTAAACGATTGGTTTTCACCACAGAGACACAAAGGCACAGAGAAAATGAAGGGGAGAAGAAAGTTCCGGCGGATGGACTGACCGTATTTACTCTACCACGGCGGGAGCGACGACGTCGTCAAACA
>DASXEJ010000095.1 GCA_036490175.1 Pirellulales bacterium
ATCGTGCTGCTGACCTGCGGCACATGGCTGTTTCACTTCGGCACGTTTTTTCATGCTTATTTCGAATCGCTGGAGACGCCCTGGTCTGGCGAACTTCACTGGTGGGCCATGAGCGTGATGGCGCTGGGCCTGATCATCATGCCTAGCGCCATGTTGCACCTGCTCCTAAGGCTCGCGCGCACGGGCGTGGTGGCGCATCCGCCGTTTGCCCCTGTATTCGGACTCGCCTACGCGCCCCTGATGTTGGTTCCGATCGTGATCGCCCGCTTCGCGGCCGATCCTGAGGGAAGATTTCTCGATATTTGTCGTCCGTGGGTGTGGCCTTACGTGGGCTGGACCGCGGCGGTGAACGTCACCGCGGCGGTCGTTTGCTTTCGGTTGAAGCTCGACGGGCAGGCGCCGTTTTACCGCGTGCTTGGCGTGACCCTGCTCGGCATGACGCTGCTTGTCGGCATCGCGGCGCCGCTGGCGCTGGTATGGCCTGACGGACTGCCGGCGTTACAAACCGTGGCGGTTTTGGCGCCGCTGCTGCCCGTGGTGCTGTTCACTTATTTCGTCGTGCGCTTCAACTTCTTGCAATTGTTTGTCGAGCGGACGCTGTTGTACGCGGCCGTCGCCATCGTCTTGCTGCTGGTCTATCAGTTGGCGCTACACGACGTGCATATGCGGATCGAAGATCGCTATGGGATTAACGTCGAGATTCTGCAGGGTGCCCTGGTATTCCTTCTGATACTGTTGCTGCCGCCATTGCGCCTTCGCATATTGGAATCGCTGCGGTATCTCGTGGCGGGGAAGAGGATCGTCGCGTTGCGCGATCAGATTCGCCGCATCGCGGTACATATCACGGAGCACGCGGGCGAGCCGCCCGCCGAACTATTTGCCAGCTTCGCCGTCGATTTGCGCCAGGCGCTACGGCTGGCCTATGTCTCGGGCTGGTTGGTTGGTGATCGTGGCGAGCTTATCCCGGTTGGCGACGATATTCTGGCGATCGAACCGAGCCAGTTGAAACTTTTGTATGGCGAACTGGCGGCGCAGCCCCATATTCTCTTTACGCGGCGGGATGGCCCCAGCGGCGAGGCGCATAGTGCCATGCATGCGGCTAATGCCTCGGCCGCGATGGCGTTTGCCGCGAATCGCGTACACGGGCTGATCATGCTCGGCCGCCGCGAGCGCAATCGGGATTTTGGCGAGGAGGAAGCCAGCATTTTGATGGTCTTGGCAGAGCAATTGGCGGTTGCCATGGACAACAGTCAATTGCAGGCGCAACGACTGGCCGCCGAGCGCCGCGCGTTTCAGAACGAGCGGTTGACAACGCTGGGATTGCTGGCCGGTGCTGTGGCGCACGAGATCAAAAACCCGCTCTCTTCGATCAAAACCATTGCCACCGTCCTGGGCGAAGACCTGGGGCCAGATAGCCCGCATGCGGACGATCTGCGCTTGATCGTCAACGAAACGCATCGCCTGGCGGTGACCACATCGCAACTTCTAGGCTTTGCCCGTCCCCCGGTAGACGCCGGCGCCGCGGGATCGGTTGTGGCGACTCTCAACGTTACATTGGCCGTCTTGCGGCACCTGGCGCGGCAAGAGGATATCGAACTGATCGCGCATATACCGGCCGAGTTGCCGGCGGTACGCATTGTCGGACCGGCGTTGCAAGAGATATTCTTGAACCTGCTCAACAACGGTATCGAGGCCGCCGGCCGAGGCGGCCAAGTGTCGGTGATCTGTCATCACGAGAATGGTCATGTAATCACCGAGGTTCGTGACACCGGGCCAGGCATCGCCCCGGATATCCAGGACCAACTGTTTCAACCTTTTATCACTACCAAGGAGTCCGGGACCGGTTTGGGGCTGTATATCGTTAGTTGTCGCGTGCGAGAAGCCGGCGGAGAGATCAGTTGTCAGAGCCGGGCCAACCAGGGAACAACTTTCGTGATTCGACTGCCGGTCGCCCACGTATGAAACTGCGGATTCTCATCGCCGACGACGAAGAAGCGGCACGCCGCGGCATGGCCAAGGCGCTCGAACGGACAGGACATGAGATCTTGTTCGCCGCGGACGGACGCGCCGCCATCGACGTGCTCAAAGACGCGGCGCCCGACCTGGTCTTTCTCGATCTGAACATGCCACAGGCGAATGGGCTCGACGTCTTGCGCACGATTGGTCCTACGACTGGTGAAATCATCGTCGTCACAGCCAACGATACGGTGCAAGTGGCGGTCGAGTGCATCCGGCTCGGCGCCGCGGACTATATCACCAAGCCGTACGAAGTGGAGCAGTTGCGGGCGATCGTGCGGCGATTAGAGCGGCGCCGTGAGCTGGAGCAGCGGATCGACTCGTTGGAATCACAACTCGCTACGAAGACGGCTTGCGGCGCTTTGGTGGGCGTCAGTCGACCGATGCAACAGCTATTCGCGCAGATCGAACGCGCGGCCCGCGCTCCGTTGGACGTGCTGATCCGCGGAGAAACAGGAACGGGCAAGGAATTGATTGCCCGCGAGTTGCACCGCCTTAGCCCGCGCGCGGCAGGACCGTTTGTTGCCATCAACACTGCCGCGGTTACTGAATCACTGGCCGAAAGCGAGTTGTTCGGCCACGTGCGCGGCGCGTTTACCGGGGCCGCCACTGATCGGCAAGGCGTATTTCAGCAGGCGCACGGGGGCACGCTATTTCTTGATGAAATCGGCGACATGCCGCCAGCCATCCAGGTCAAGCTACTGCGGACCTTGCAAGAGCGGGTGGTTCAACCTGTCGGCTCGACCGGACAGATTTCCATTGATGTGCGCGTCGTCTGCGCGACGCATCACGACCTGGCAACGGCCGTGCAAAGTGGCGGCTTTCGACAGGATTTGTATTATCGCGTGAAAGGAATCGAGCTAACGGTGCCGCCCTTGCGGCAGCGGCGCGAGGATATTCCGCTGCTGGCCGACTATTTTCTGGGTCGCCTGGCGAACAAGACTGGCGGGGCGCAGGGGACGCTTGCCGCCGCGGCGGTCGATCGCCTGCTCTCGTATCAATGGCCCGGCAATGTCCGCGAGCTGGAACACGTCATCATGGCGGCCGCCAGCATGGCCGCTGGACCAGAGGTTGCCGCGACAGAGCTGGCACTGCCCAGCCATGACCACGAGACGCACGATTGGGCCGACATGGGCGCGCTCGTGGATCTGCCGCTGACCGAGGCCAAGACGCGCTTGGTGGACTCGTTCGAGCGAAAAATGATCACCGCGGCGCTCGAGAAGCACAATGGAAACGTGAGCGCGGCGGCCCGGCAACTAGGAATCTATCGCCAGAATTTGCAGCAAAAGATGGCACAACTTGGTATCGCAAGCGGTGCCGATTAATTTCGGGCGATGGACGGGCCATTTATTAACAACGGTGCAAGCTTCCTGCTGACGAGTGACGTGACGGCTGCTGGTGCGATCGGGAATTGCCAATTCATTAAAATTTGCTGGCAAACCGTTCGGAAAGATTGCACAATGACGGTCCGGTGGGACATCCATTATTGCTGTGGCTGGCAATCCCAAAACCACTCGGGCCCAAAAACACTCGGGATAGGGGAGCAGGATGTTAGAGCGAGGGCAGAATCTCGTGCAGCAATCTCAGCGGATGATCTTCCGCACGAAACTTTGTCGAGAGGTTTGCACGGCAGCGGTTGCCTGCACTGTGCTTTTCGCGGGGATTTTTCCCGCCACGGCGGATCCGACGGCAGACGCCGGTAAATCCACGCCGCCAGAGGAACAAAAACAGCCCGCGCCGCCTCTTTCGCTGGCATACGTTCCCTCCGACGTCGTGGGATTGTTCGCGCTACGGCCCCAGGGTTTCTTTGGGCTGGGCGAATTCAAGGTGCTCGACCGCTGGTTGAACATTCCCGGGACGGATTTTCGGAATCCGATCGCGGTGACACAGATCGAACAGATCACGATGGCGGTCATGCGGCCCAACGCCGATCGTCCGCCTCCCGCAGCGGGTATGCGTCTGGACTTCGACATCAACATCATCCGTTCACGTGAGCCGATCGACTGGGAACGGAAGAAGGAGGCGGTTCCGTTTCGGCTCGAGCCGGCCGAACATGCCGGAAAGCAATATTACACGATTCCGGAGCAACCCAACGTTTGCTTCTGGCCGGTCGACGCGCACACCTACGTCTTGGCCGATCAATGGACGCTCAAGCGAGTGATCGAACAGGCACCGGGCGATGCTGCGCAGCTTCCCTGGGGAGATGCCTGGTCCGAGGTGGCCAATGCCCCGCTGGGATTTGCGTTTGCCTCGGACTGGGCCGCGCAATCGATCACGCAGGGGCGGCGCGATTTGCCGGGCGCGGATACGCTTCTCAAGGACACCAAGGCCCTGCTGGCGTCGCTGGATGCTGAGCACGGCGTTCGCTGGCGCGTCATGCTCAACTGCGCCGATGACGAATGGGCCAACAAGAAAACGCAGGCAGCCAAGGCGCTTATCGGTGCGGCGCGCCTGTTGATGAAGCCCAAGGCGGCTCCCGCACCTCAGCCGGACGGCAAGTTACCTCCCCCCTCGAGCGCCGAGCTGACGAACCAACTTTTAATGTCGGCCGAGTTTGCGCAGTCCGGGCACTGCGCGATCGTGACCATGCGCAGCGAGATCGAAGTACCTGTCGCCATGCAGGTTGTCGTTGGCGCGGTAGGACAGTTTTTTGGTCGCGGCGTGAGTGCCTCTGCCGGTCGTGTGCAATTTGGACGACCTGTCGAAGCCGCGACGACAGCCGTACCGGCGGGCGTGGTCAACTCGCCTGCGATGGCCAAGCGGCGAGCGCTATCTAAGGAGAATCTGGGTCGGGTGGCCGCGGCCCTGGCAAAATATCACGAACGAACCAGTACATTTCCCGCGCGGGCCAGCAAATCGGCCGACGGCAAACCGCTGCTAAGCTGGCGAGTTGAACTATTGCCCGACCTAGGGTACGAAGAACTCTATCGCGAATTCCATCTGGACGAAGCTTGGGATAGCGAGCACAACGCGCCGCTGGTGGCGAAGATGCCGCGCGAATACGGCGGCTCGTTGGCGGCCGACGCAAAGCCGGCCAACGGCAACACGCTGGTCGTGGCCGTGGTTGGGCCGGGAACCTGTTTTCCTGAGGAGGGCACGACGAGCGTGTCGCAGATCGCCGACGGCGTCGCCACGACCGAACTCATCGCTGAATCACGAAGCATTACACCCTGGACCAAGCCTGCTGACCTGGAATTGGATGCGTCCGGAAAATTAAAGGGGCGGCTCGGCGGTGTTCATCCTGGCGGCGTGGTGATTTGTACGGCTGACGGCAAGCCGCACTTTGTCCGCGATGCCAATTTGTCCGTGCTATTGCCAGGGCTAATTACCATCGCCGGAAACGAGACGATCGACCTCAAGGCCCTCGGCGAGGAATGAGGGTCACCGCCGGTATGCCTGGGCGGCATGCGACGGAGAATTGCGGGAATGGGCAGCACAAAGGGGACAGGACGATGCGCGAGGAGCATATTTCTCGGCCAGTGTGCCGTGGGGGCACGGCCTTGGTCGTGGCGGCTTTTTGCCTCGCGCAATGCTCGTGGCTTTCACACAGCGTCGCGGCGGAATCGGCGCCGGCAGCCGTCTCGTGGAGCGAGGCTAGCGCCCTCACGGCGACGATCGATGCGGAACTGGCCTCGCGCTGGAGCTTGCAAAACATCGTGCCGGCGGCTCCGGCCGGTGACGCCGAATTTCTTCGTCGAATATATTTGGACGTGGCTGGCCGCATCCCTTCGGTTTCCGAGGTCCGCGACTTCTTGGAAGACCAGTCGGCCGATCGGCGCGAACGGCTGGTCGATCGTTTGCTCGACGGCCCCGCGTTTACGAATCACTTTGCCCGCACGTGGCGCGCCGCGCTGATTCCGGAAGCGGATGCCAACATCCAACTGCGCTTTTCGTCACCATCGGTCGAGGGCTGGTTCCGCGGACAGCTGCGCGAGGGGCAAGGTTATGACGAGATCACGCGTCAGCTTCTGACGACACCCGTCACACAAGGGGGCCGACCGATTGGCCCGTTTGAACGGCGTACAGCCAGTCCTGTGGGATTTTACTTTGCCAAAGAGGGCAAGCCGGAGAATCTGGCCGCGACGACCGCGCGGACGTTTCTGGGGGTGCGGTTGGAGTGCGCGCAATGTCATGATCATCCGTTTGCCCATTGGAAGCGCGAACAGTTTTGGCAACTGGCCAGTTTTTTTGCCGGCATCGAGCGACAGCAAAAAGACGCCGACTATTCTCCGCTTAACGACGATGGGGTCCGTCACGAGCTGCGCATTCCGGATACCGAACGTGATGTGACGGCCGCGTTTCTCGACGGCTCGGCACCTACCTGGGGCGAAGGAGCGACGGCCCGCGGCAAGCTGGCCGAATGGGTCACCAGCCGTGAGAACCGGTATTTCAGCCGTGCGCTGGCCAATCGGATGTGGGCGCACTTTTTTGGCATCGGCCTGGTCGACCCTGTGGACGACCTCGACGAAAACAACCCTCCCAGCCATCCGGCATTGCTGGACGTCTTGGCCGAACGATTCGCCGGTCATGGATTTCGCATTGAGTATCTGATTCGCGCTATCACGCTCAGCCGTGCCTATCAATTCAGCAGCAGCGTAAGCGACGACAGCCAGCGCGACCCGCGCCGGTTTGCTGTGATGCCGGTGCGCGGTCTTTCGGGCGATCAGCTTTTCGACAGCCTGTCCGTGGCTGTCGGTTATCTGGACCAAAATTTACAGAACGGCCAGGAAGGGCTTGTGAACGGATCACCCCGCAGCATGTTCGTCGACTTGTTCAATAACCAACGCGATAAGCCGATCGACTACGACACCTCGATCATTCAGGCCATGGCGATCATGAATGGGCCGTTTGTCGCCGAGGCTACTAAAGTTAAGGGGAGCGCTATGCTCGCCGCCATTGCGCAATTTCCAGGGTTCGACGCCGCGCAGCGTTTGGAAACGATGTACCTGGCAAGCCTCTCACGGCTGCCCCGGCCAGACGAGGTCGAGCGCCTGACAAAGTACGTCGCCGAGGGGGGGCCGCGCCACAATACCGAGCAAGCGCTGGGGGACGTGTACTGGGCACTGCTGAACTCCAGTGAGTTTTTGTTCAACCATTAGATCAGTCAGAGCGACGCGCGTTTCCGCTACAGTTGTGGAAAAATAATGCCAAAACGGAACGAGGGCCGGTCGTCGTGCCGGCCTCGCTGCCGAGGAGGGTGAGGGGAATGGCGAACGAACGAATCAATATGTCAGGGTTCCCGCAACGCGAAGGACTATCGCGCCGCGAATGGCTGCGCAACTCGCTGGCCGGCGCCTTGGGCGTTTCGGCCAGCGGATGGTTCGAGGCTCTAGCCGCGAGGGCCGCCACGGACACCCGCCGCAAACGATCGTGCATTTTGTTGTGGATGCCGGGCGGGCCAAGCCAGACAGACACCTTCGATCCCAAGCCGGGGCATGAAAATGGTGGTCCGTTCAAGGCCATCCAGACGGCCGTGCCAGGCATGTCGATTTGTGAGCATTTCCCGCGGTTGGCGCGGCTGGCGGAAAACCTGACATTGGTGCGCTCGATGAGCACGAAGGAAGGGGACCATTCGCGCGCCACGTACCTACTGCGTACCGGCTACGTTCCCGGCGGTCCCGTCGCTTATCCGGCGTTGGGGACTTTGCTAGGCAAAACGCTGGGTGATGAAACAGCCGAGTTGCCGAATTGCATCTCGATCGGCGCCATGCCGTTTCTCAGCCCGGCCGCCTTTGGACCGGGCTTTCTCGGTCCGCGGCACGCGGCGCTGATGGTGGGCGGCGGCCAGGTGATGGTTGGGCAGCCTGGCAATAATAGTTATGAACAGCAGCTCAAGGTTCCTAACCTCGCGCCTCCCGCCGGCATTGAGCCGTCGCAGGCCACGGCACGGTTGGAGTTGCTGGCAGACCTGGAGCGCGATTTTGCCCAGACGCATCCTGCGCATGCGCCCCAAAGCCATGTGGCCGCCTATCGGCAGGCCGATCGCCTGATGCGGTCGGCATCTACCGCGGCCTTTGAGCTGGGTCGCGAGCCTGCCTACCTGCGCGACGCCTACGGCCGCAACACTTTTGGGCAAGGCTGTCTGCTGGCCCGTCGTCTGATCGAGCGCGGCGTGCCGTTTGTCGAAGTGTCGCTCAATGGCGTGCAAAACTCGAACGCCTTCGGCTGGGACACGCATCAGAACAATTTCGACGCGCTGAAGGCGATGCTCCCCGTGCTCGATAACGGCTGGTCGTCATTGCTCGAAGATCTAAAAATGCGCGGCCTGCTCGATTCGACGCTGGTGGTCTGGATGGGAGAATTCGGCCGCACGCCCAAGATCAACACCAACCAAGGACGCGATCACTTCGCGACGGCCTGGTCGACAGTTGTGTCCGGTGGAGGGATAGCTGGCGGCCACGTCATAGGCCGCACCACTGACGACGGGATGCAAGTCGCGGACAGACCGGTGACCGTGCCCGACCTGCTCGGCACCATCGTGCTGGCCCTGGGACTGGACCCGCTGGAACAGAATATGTCGAACGTCGGGCGGCCGATCCGCCTGGTCGATCCGAACGCCAAACCGCTGCACGAGTGCCTGGTATGAACAATCGTCTGATCGTGTTTTTTCTACTCTTGATCGTGGGCGCCGCCGTATCCTCGCCGGCGGTGGCGGACGAGCCCGCGGTGATGGCGCCCGCGGACGATCCTACGAACGTGCAGGATCTGGTCCTGCTGCACATTGGCCGGCCGATCATTATTCGTCTGCACATCCGCCTGGCAGGGCAGGGGTATCAGGCCACTTGGGGCGATTGCCTGTGGGATCGCTTTCAAGAACTTGACGCGGATGCCAACGGGTCCCTGGACCACGACGAATTTCAGCGCGGCGACTGGTCCACGTTCACAGAGCGGCGCACCAAGGCGGGCACCGTGCGCGGTGAGGCCATTACGTTTCTCGATTTGGATACCAATCCCCAGGACGACGTCATTTCGTTCACTGAGTTGGTCGAGCAGCTGGCCCAATGTTGCTTCGGGCTGAATCGCGCCGTTCAACGTCGTGCCACGGCCGCGGGCGATCCGCTGTTTGCGCTATTGGACCATGATCGTGATGGCCAGCTCGACAGTCAGGAAATGACAGCCGGGATCGAAACGCTCTACAGATTCGATCGGGACGAAGATGAGATGTTCAGTCAATTCGAGCTGCGCGCCGACGGGAATCCGTTTGCCGATTCCGTTTACGAGAACCCAGGCCAGGCGGGGCAGGCCAGCGGAGAGTTGATACTGGCGCCGATACCTGATCAAACGGCCGAGGCGGTTTGCCAGGCCATCATGGCGCGCTACGATCGGCCGGCCCAGGGTGAAACGCCGGCCGACCGCCGGCTCTCGCGCGAGGAATTGCGCCTGGCGGACGATCAGTTCGTCGCTGCCGACGCCAACGGCGATGGCGGAATCGACGCCGCCGAATTGCAAGCCTGGTATACGAGTCGACCCCCCGATGCAGAGCTCTCGGTCGTGCTCGATTCGGGCGTGCCGAACGACAAGCGGTTGCAAGTGATTAACTCGACCGGTGCCAGCGAATCAGGAATTGTGCAGAGTGCGGTCGCCGCGGACGGCTCGCTCGTGATTCGCGGAACCGCCTTCGAGCTGGACGTGCGGGCCAGCGGATCGGGCGAGCCGAAGCAGGTGGCAGAATCGGCGCGTCAGCTGTTTAAACGCGGCGACATGGACAAGAACGACTACCTGGACAAAAACGAACTGCGACGAGTGCGCGGCGGAGCCGAATTCTCGCGCATTGACAAGGACCACGACGGCAAGATCTTCGTCGAGGAATACGTCGAGTACATCACGCGGCAAACCGAGATCGCGTCGCAACGTACGAGTGCCGTTTTCTCCGATCGTGGCAGCACGTTGTTCGAGCTCATGGACACCAACCGTAATGGCCAACTGGCGACGCGCGAGCTGCGAACCTTGCCGCAGGTCGTCTCCGGCTGGGATAACGATCACGATGGCAAGATCAAGCACGACGACATTCCGCGCCGCTATCAGTTGCAATTCGCGCCGGGGGCCGGAAACGCGACAGCAAACAACGTCGGTACGTTTACCGTTGCCGCGCGCAGCCCCAACAATGCGCGTCTCAGTGGTACCGGCCCGGAGTGGTTTCAGCGCATGGACCGTAATCGCGACGGCGATCTCTCACGACGCGAGTTCCTCGGAACGCGTGCCGATTTTCTCAGGCTCGACGCAGACCACGACGGACTGATGAACCCCAAGGAAGCCGAAGCCCTGGGCACGGCAAAGTAAATCGCCTAACGCGGCACGCGTGGCAATCCGTCGGTGTTTGCCAGTCGCCGGGCAACCCGCTTTTTTGGGCTTTGCATTGGGGCAGCAGGTGCGAGGCCTTGGGGAAGCGGCTTTTCACCGTTAGGCCGGCGCAGCCATAGCGACGCCACGGCGATTTCCGCGGCCAGCGCCGCAAGCATCTGCTTGTTTTCGTTGAGCATGTCAGCGACGCCTTTTAACGATGCCCATTGATCGTCGGCCGGCATGGCCCGCTCGAGTGAAGACGACTCCTGCTGATCGACCGTAGCTTGGCCGCGTTGTGTCGCGTCCGCTATGGCGATACGCGCTGGCTGTTGAGTGCCATCCCATTCGAGAATCGCGGCATCGTGTACGGCCCAAGCGCCGGGCTGCGACGATCCGCCAGCTTGTGCGACGTGTCGGGCTGCAGCGCGATCCTGGGAAGCGATGCCGTGTTGTTGCACGGCCTGAAGTGCGTCTTGGTCCCCTGTGCCCTGGACGAGCGCGGCCAACTCGGGAAGCGCCACTACAAAGGCCTGAACACTGATACGCGTGGGCTCGAGCGCCGGGCGCGCCTGCGGATCGCGCGCCGCGAGGAACTGCGCAAAGTGGGATTCATCCGCTTGCGAATCCAGCTGATGTTCCTCGGCGGCAGAGAAGGTCGCCGACAACCAGCGCGGGCTATAACTACTGACGGCGCTAGTCGTGGCCGAGGTAGCATTGGCGGCAGTCGTGCTCGTGACAGCGCTCGCGACTGTGATCATGCCGGTGATTGCGCCTGGCGCTGGTGCGGCCAGCACCCTCGCCGCCGGCGCGGGAATGTCTGCCGAAATAGGCTCAATGATTTCGATTGGCCCTGAGCTCAGCAGCGTTGTCGGAGTTGACTTGCTTGCGCCGCTGGGATCAGGCGTTGAAACAGGATTCGTCGGTCCGTTCACCGCGATCGGATAAGACGGCGGTAAGGGCGACGCGATCGGCGCTGTTTCTGGTGGCGTAAGAGGATCGTGCCCGAGAATCGGATCGAGCTTTAGCGGCGCGAAAAGACCGGGCGGCTCGCCATCAAGGCCCCCATCCGACGCGGTGACGGGCGGCAGGCCACCAGACGTGACTCCCGCGGTGGCGGCCCCGCCTGTGGCGGACACGGTTATGCCTGCCGGAGTGGTCGAGGTTCCCAAGTCGTTTGTGATACTGATCACAGGGAACCCGCCGAGCGCGGTGAGCTTCCCGAGGTCCGCGATGCTTGTGCGTAAGACGAAGTTGCCTGCGCCGGTCGCGGACAGGGGTGTCGCGACCTCGCCGAACGAGATGCTTTGTGCCGAAGCAACCGGCAGGGCGCTCAGCATTTGGCGCGGTTCGCACAGCTCGAAACGGCAGCGGCGATGTCGAGATCGGCCCCGGTGGGATGTCTTGCCCATAGTTTGCATTCCGGTCTGAAGTGGATGGTCTTCCGGTCGGGTGAGTTACAGTTCTACTCGGCTACTCGAGGACGCACGACGCGCGGTACCTCGTCCGACAGAACGCGCGGCAGCAAAGGCAATGCCGTATCGATCGTCATATCAGCAAGCCGGCTGGCGGCTGCGGTTGGTTGGTCCAGAGATTGCTCCAGGGATTTCGATTGCTCCAGAATCTGGGCTGCGCGGCCGCTATGGGGGCTGGCGCTATCGCTCTGCTCACTGGCCTTGACCACTCGTTGCAGGTTGGCCTCGTGCGCCTCGAGGTACGACTGCGCTTGCTGCCAGTGGGGCGATAGATCAAGCGCCTTGCTCTGCCAATTGATAGCTTCGCGGTAGGCGGCCTGCGCGCGATCGAACGCGCGTCGGCTTTCGCAAGCCAGGCCAAGATTGTTGCAGATCGCGCCCAGACGGCTGGCATATTCAGGCGACTTCGAGTGCGCGCTGGCGAGGCGCGTGAGGTTAGCTCGCGCGCTGTCGAACTGTTCGATGGCGGCATCGTGGCACTCGCGTTGCGCGAGCAAATAGCCGAAGTTATTTTGCGATACGCCGAGGTCGCGTAGAAAGGCAACGACTTGAGGCGCCCGCTCGGCAAGTTGCTTCTGCAGGTCGATGGCGCGCTGGTAGGCGGCCGTGGCCTCGTCGAGGCGTCCGTCCCTCGTTGCCAGCGCCGCAAGATTGTTGAACGTGGTGGCCCATTCTGACTGCCACCGCAAGACTTGCGGCTCTTCATCAGCCAGTTGTTCGAATGCGACGGCTGCCTGACGATAGGCCGTCTTGGCGTCGGCCCCGGATGCCTGGCTGCACACGTATCCGAGTTGATTGTACGTGGCGGCCAGATCGCCGCGCTGCTGCGGAGACGCGACGCCCGCGCTTAACTGCATATCAATGGCCCGTTGCAGGTGTTCGCGGGCCGCGACCAACTGCCCCCCTAGCCCTAGCGCCGCGCCGAGATTGGCATAACTCAGCGCCAGCGACCGCTGCCCTGCGGCATTCTCCGGCTGGCGCTTTACCAGTTGGCTGTGCAGTTGGACCGCCGCACGCAAATGAGACTCTGCCTCACGGATTCTACCGGCGCGCAGGTAAATCAGCCCCAGATTGTTCTCGCACAGGCTAAGCGGCTGCGATTGATCTTCGCCGTCCTTTTCCGTTTGCAGAGCTAACCAGAGTTGTTTTGCCGCGCCGTATGCTGCGCACGCCGCTTCGTCATCGCCAAGCTGCTCGTTAATCTGCCCGGACCGATAATAGGCCGAAGCTGTCTCAGCGCGCACGGTCGCATCAGACGACGGCTGCGCGACGAACTTCCGATAGTACGAGAGAGCCTGGGTCAATAGCCGGTGGCGCACGCGTTCGGCACCGGGAATGTTGGTGAGATCCGCCGCGATGCCGGTAAAAACCTCGTCAACGGCGTGCCGGGCATCTTGCAAGTGCTCCGCCGCGCGCTCGTGATTGTCGCTCGCCAACATGAGCGCGCGCTGCGTCGCTGTTTGCGCCCGCCACACCAAGGCGGCGCTGACCGCGGTGCAGATCATGATCAGCAATAGGGCAACGCCGGCCGCCGCCACCAGGCGGGCATGTCGGCGGATCCACTTGTCGCACTGGTCGATCAGGGTGGCTGGTCGGGCAATGGTGGGGCGGCCATCCAGAAACGCCCGCAAATCATCTGCCAGGTCGCGGGCCGAGGCGTATCGTCCGTCCGGCGCTTTCGCTGTCGCCATGGCAATGATGCTGTCTAAATCGCGTGGCACGCGCGCGTCGCAACGCGCGAGCGATGGCAGCTCGTCCTGCTCAATCTGGCGAATCAATTCCTGGTGCGACTGCCCGTCAAAACCCGGGCGACCCGCAATCAACTCGTACAGCGTGAGGCCGAGCGAGTAGATATCCGTGCGATGGTCGACAATGCCCGGCTTGCTGCGCAGCTGTTCCGGGCTCATGTAGCGAAGCGTTCCCAGCAACTCGCCGCTGGCCGTCTTTACGTTATCTCGTGCGGTGCGTGCCAGGCCAAAGTCTGTGACCCACAGCTCTCCTTCGCCGCAGATCATAAGGTTCGAGGGTTTGATGTCGCGGTGGACGATGCCCTGTTCGTGCGCGTGATCCAACGCATCGGCGGCTTGCACAATCCACTGCACCAGCTTATGGCAATCCGCAGCGAGCGCCGGGAAGCCGACGGGGATTTCCGCCGAGGCGCGAGTGAACGTCCCGTCGTTCCTCTGCGCAGGGCCGCCTGGCGTCGCACGATTATGAATCAACTGCTCGAGGGTCTGTCCCTCGATCAATTGCATCACGTAGAAGTGCAGGCCGCGCTCGCAGCCCACGGCAAAGACGGGCACGATATGGGGATGCTGCAATTGCGCGGCGGCGAGCCCCTCGTTTTTGAAGCGCGCCAATTGGCGCTCGTCGAGCATCGAGGCAAACGGCAGGACTTTCAGCGCCACCCGGCGCCGCAGCGAAAGCTGCTCGGCTTCGTAAA
The DNA here is from genome assembly GCA_036490175.1 of Pirellulales bacterium. Taxonomy (NCBI): domain Bacteria; kingdom Pseudomonadati; phylum Planctomycetota; class Planctomycetia; order Pirellulales; species Pirellulales bacterium. Next base: position 14,215 of record DASXEJ010000095.1, read on the forward strand.
CGACGCCCATCCCGCCGCGGCCGATCTCGCAAATGATGCGAAAGTCGCCCAGCCGGCTGGGCATGGGGGGATTGGCCGTCGTGTCGTCGCCGAGCGGCTGGGCCTGGCACAACATTTCAACCCAGGGCAGATAAGGCGCGAGGTGTGCCGCGTGTTGCGGATGCTGGGCCAGGAACGCCTCGCGGTCGGGACGCAGTCCCTGTTCAAGTCCCGACAAGTACGATTCGAGTCGTTCCGCCAGGTCGGGACCAATTTCGCCATCGGCCTCCAACATCAGACTCGCCTGCGACATTCGATCGGTGTTCACGATAAACCCTCGTCGGTCAGTGATTGTCGTAGTCGGTCAATGGCCCTGACCCACAGCATTCTGGTGGCGGCGGCCGTTCGCCCCAAGCGCTGTGCAACCTCCTCGAAAGAGAGCTCTTCCAAGTGGCGCAGCACCAGAACGTCGCGGTATTGCGACGGTAGCTTTGCCAAATGGTCGGCCACGGTTGCCGCCCGTTCTGACGACTCGGCTCGATCGATCTGCGCAGGGACGGCGGCGCCGAACACCTGCTCTAGCCGGCAGGACGATTGATCGAAGGCCCGGGCGATGGCATCCAGCGAAACCTCTCTGCGCACATCCCGCTTTTGTGCGGCCAGATGGTGTTCGACAAGCCGGGCGATATTGCGGACCAGGATTTTGCGCAACCAGGCGACAAATTCCGCCAGAGTCGTTCCGCGGAATTGGACAAAGTCGCGATAGGCTTCGAGAAATGTGTCTTGCACGACGTCGGACGGCGTCGCACGCGGCAACAACTCGGGCGTCAACTGCGAACGGGCAAGAATGCGCAAGTAGTTGCGGTACAGCTCCAGCAGGGAACCGAGCGCCCCGGGACCGGCATCTTTTGCCGACTTCAAGAGTTGCGCCGCCGAACGATCTGATACGGCCATGAGCGGCTCGATATTAAGGATCCATTCGCCGCTACAGTATAAGCATCTCAACGGGGAGTAGGCACTCGCGCGGGTCGACAGATTTTGACTACAGGGGCTGCCCCGGCAGGCGCTACTTTAGTAGGCCGGAAACGACCCGGAATTGTCACGCGGATTTATCGCCGCGAGCAGGCGTTTTTTGCTACGAGAGGAGGCCCTGCGTCTGTAAATTCTGATCTGCAAGTAGGTTGCGGGGCGTGTGGCGACGGCGTGGCGGTAAAAAAGTAGCTCCCCGTTACGGTGTTTACTGCGAATGTTTGCTAACGATGCCAGAGACTTCGTTGCGCGTTAGTCTCGAAATCGGCCTCGTTACCTAGGGGCGTAAATAAGGTCATGGCGCGGCCAGGGGCAACGCGTTCGCGCTGGCGATGCTTCTAAATGAGCATCGTATGGCTGGTCCGATTTGAGGGAGGGAGTGCTCGGTGGCCAAATCGTCGATCCGGAATAATACCGGGGCGACTGCCGCAAGCGGGGCCGGAACAGAGGGAGGACGATCGCGAAGTTCAAGTTGAGTTTTCGTGACTGGGGTCGAGCGAGGCGAGCACCCAGATTGTCGCCAAAATCTGGCGGCGGCGAATACGCCGACCCCAGGCACCCATCGACTTTGCAATCCTCCTGGGAACAGAAGGTGCCGCCAGGTTGCATCGGGATACGCGTCGCGCACGCCCACCTCGTGCAACATTTGCCCGCCAGAGCATTTCCCCTCATGCGACCGGCGGCGGCTTGAAAGAAGGGCCTACTCCCGGCGGCTAATCGCACTTGACGCTTAGCTGCTGCGCCGTGCAGTCGTGGTCGCAAACCGGGCGACTGAGGCGATTGCCGATCGAGCGTATTGATTGACAGTATCTCCGTCGACGTCCGCCGCGCCAGACATCACCTGATCAACCGCTGCGGCATGGCTCTGATCCGATGGGCCGATAAAACTTGCCAGCGGAGCCGTGGCGCTCGACACAGACGGTGTCGCGGTCGAAGAAGCTATTTGTGCGGGCACTGCGGCCCACGACAGCGCTTCGGCAGCGTTATCGCTTCCCGAAAACCCGTTCGCAGCAGCAGAACGCAATGCCTGTTCAGCCGACAGGGGGCTGGCAGACGGACTTAAACCGGAGCTAGGAAAGGGTAATGGCCCCGTCCACACGTGGGTGCTAGAGACCGGCGGGGGCGCGTGTTCTGGTTGCGGTGTGTTGGCAGGCGGAACGATGGCCGGGGCCGACGGATCCCCCTGATTGCTGAGCGGATCAGCTTCTTGTCCCATGAATAGCACGCTGCCGGATTGCGTGTCGCGGATCATGTACAAAAACGGATGATCGGCATCGAATGCTATAGGTATCGTGGGATCCATTGTAACCACCGTGACGTGAACCAATCCCACTCCGGTGGCGGCCGCGGCCTCGGTGCCTGACTCGCCAACATCGATAAATGCTTTGTGTACGACGGCCGTGATGTTCAACAAACTCGGGTTAGTCATGCCCGAGAAATCCGCGTTGCGTTGGAATGGATCGATCATTCCCAATGTCGTCAAGGGCGGGACCAGGTCGAATTGGGAGGTGAGCGTGAATTTGGGGAGTGAAACGGCCACGTCCTGCCGGCTGAGGCCCGCTAGCCAACCGTTGAGGTCGCTAGGGAGTTGGCTGACACTCAAGCCGGCTGCTCCGCTAGTGGTGGGGAGCATGATGTCCATGACCATCCGTCCACTGGCGTAGGGTAGTTCGACGATTTGAAATCCGTCACTCTGCATGTACTTGAACGAGTCGGTCTGATGCATGGTCGAAACTTGCTCTGCCTCCCCTGAGCTGAGCGTAAAGTTGGCGCTATAAGTCATGGCCGCGTTGAATCCGCTCGACCATCCCCCCTGGAAGTACAGAGCATTGGCCAGCACGAGCTTGGTGAACTGGTTGATCGAGGCGTCGGAGAAAAGATTTTGGATCTTGCCGTTGGTCTGTTGGGAAACCCAATTATTGATCGTTTGTATGGCCGCATCAGGATTGCCCGCGAAGTTGGCCTGATTGAATGCGCCCCCGTAGGAGGTCTGCATGGTGTCAAGGAACTGCGTGAGGAATTGCAGCCCCTGTTGACCCCACAGCGCGTCGGCAACCGACAACGCGTATTGGCCTTGGCCGGCGCTATTCAAATCAGCCAGCAAGGTGCCAAACTCCTGGGCGGTGTCGGCCTGGCTCCCGCTTAGGTGCAGCACGCTGGCCATCTGCGCTGCGGTCTCGCCTTGGGCGCCGGCATAGGCCATGGCCAAAGCAGTCGAGATGCTCAGCGGCGAGAGGAGCATGTTCCCGCTGCCGCCGGGCGTTGTCTGCAACTCGTTGTAAAGATCGAGTCCGAGTGCATTGATCGACTGACCGGCTGCCGTCTCGTCGGCAATCTGCGCCGAGGTAAGAACCGGCGCGGCGGAGTTGGTATTGCCCGTCGTCGTCACGGGCGTTAGTACGGAGACTCCGGCAGGTGGCGCCGTACCGAACCGCAGCGGGCCGACAAAGGGGGCCACGGTCAGCAGATCGCGCGACTCGAGCGATTCGATCCGTAGCGGCCGCGACAGCTGCTTGCGATGGGGCCGACGCGATGCGGATCGGCCCCAAATGTTACTCAGTCGCTTGCGCTGCTCCTTCGCAAACATAATTCTTCTCCAACAGATCGAAATCAAGGGAGGGCCAGGGCCGAACGGACAAACGCAAAAGTGGATTCATGTCCCCCATAGTCCTAAAGGGCCGACTTTAGTCGCAGATTGTCACGGTGGCTGCCACGAGTAGGGCGGCCGATTGAACGCGGCGGGCCGCCGAAACCCGCTGGGGGCAGAGACCATTCCAAGATTCCGGTGGTCGCCTGCCACGGGTGGAACTGAGTTGTTTTCTAGCGATTTTCGGGCGGCTTCCGACCAATTGGCCGGTCACCAGACAACCAGGGTGCATGATTTTCGCCCATGATTTGCATAGTGATCGCCCCCTTTCCTATATTTCGCCTCAGCACAATGATCGACCCAGCCAGGTGATCCGTGTCGCAGCGGAAGTGTACCAGAGGCTGCCGTTGATACTCCATCGGAGCTGACCCGCTCCGTTATATGAGCCGTCAGGGCTTTGTGGATCGCCCTGGCGGCCTCTTTTTTGCGCACGCTAAGTGGTCCGGAGTTTGCATTCAGGCGAGAAGTAGTCGCCCAGCCCTCTCACAGGCGTTTAGTGCGACCGCGTGCACGATTTGATTGGGAAGACAAGGTTCCAGGATGAAGCCGACAGAACATCGCGAGCAGTCGTTACGGGCCTACGATGACCAATCGCTCATGGCCGCTTATAAGATCGCGGCCGGACTGCCGATGGACGCCATTGTTAGCGGCAAAACACGCGATCAGATGATCGCCTTCATCTTGAAGTCGGAGCAGGCGAAACGGAAGTGATCGTGCGCGGGCTGGAATCTGGCCTCCGCCCTGGCTCTTGCGGCCTGATGATTGGCGAAGGCCGTCTCGCCGGGGGACCTTGTTGGGCAGCGTCAGGTTCTATACTCTCATGAGCAAGCACGTAACGCCTTGATGGTTAAGTGGCGCCTCGATCATGAGGACGCCGCCGCACGACATTGCAAAGGGAGCCCAAGCTCGATGATTACCGTTGGCATGAACTACCACGTTATCGCCGGCAAGCAACAGGATTTCGAGGACAAGTTCAGCGCCGTCATTGCGGCACTGCGTGCTGCCGCGGGGCATACGAGCTCGACGCTTTGGAAGGACGTAGCCGACGACGCTTCGTACCTCATCACCAGTGAATGGTCTGACGAGCAAGCTTTTCAGGACTTCATCCGCAGCCAGGCTTTCAAAGACGTGACGACCTGGGGCAAAGAACAAATCCTATCGGGCCGCCCCCAGCACAAGATCTATAAGCACTAAAAAAACAACTGCCCGAGTGCCCGGCGTCCAGATTATGAACACGCCAAGCGATCTCCTGAAATATCGAGCTGGTTATCGGCTGGTGCATGGGCGCACGGGGCAGAGCGCATGGGTCACAAACAGCGCAAAAAACTGCCGCGATATGAGCAGGCGTTAGGTCGCGCGTAAAATGCGATGAAAGTATTCTCGCTCGCTCATCGCTCGACGCGAAGTGCTAATCGATTATTCGACCTTCCAGACCCTCACGGCACCATCGCGTCCGCCAGACGCCAGCAGCGTGCCATCGTCATTGAAGGCTAGGGATTGAATCCCCATCTTATGGTCGAGATAGCTCGTCAGCAGTTCTCCCGTCTCGGCGTTCCATAGTTTTACGGCGCCGTCCAGTCCGCCGGTGGCCAACGTCATGCTCTTGGGAGCAAAGACGACAGCCCAAATATCAGCATCGTGACCGATCCAGGATTTAACGAGCTGGCCACTCTTGGCGTCCCAGATGCGCACCGTCTTATCCCAGCCGACCGAGGCCAGGCGCGTGCCGGTGGAATCGAACGACAATCCATAGATCGGCCCGGCGTGACCTTCCAGCGGGAGGCGTTGGCCGAGTGATTTGGCATTCCACAAGCGCACCACTTTGTCGCTACCTCCGGTTGCCAACGTCTCGCCGTCGGATGAGACCGCCACCGCGTAAACGGCCCCGGGCTGCTGCGCCTCGACCACGGCTTGATCGGACTCTCGTGACCAGACGCGTAGCCCGCCGTCGCGATCTCCGGCGAAGAACGTTTGGCCATCGGGCGCGAACCCCAGAGCGCGCACTCCATTGGGATGTTTGAATATTTTAAGCGGCTCTGGCTGCGATGGTTTCCAGAGCTTGATCAGGCCATCGTCTCCGGCGGTTGCCAGTAGATCATCGCGTGGCGAAAACCGGGCAACCCAGGCATTGCCGCGATGCGCGTTCAGCGTTTCTTTGATGTTTTGTGTCGCTAAATCCCACAGGCGCACCAATCCATCTTCGACACCCATGGCTACCGTTTCTCCGGACCGGTCGAATGAGACCGACCAGATCGATCCGGCATTGGCGCTGAGGACTGCCACCGGCGCGGTCGTGGGAGATGCAGCCGTGCTCGCCTCGCGGCGGTTTGCCAGGAATGCGCCGCCAATGAGCCCGAGGGCCAGAAAGGCCGATCCCAGGCCCGCCGCGATCCAACGATTTCGCACGGTCCGTTTGCGGGCTTCGATTTTGCAAACCGTGGGCACGTCTTCCGACGTGGTTCTCATCATATTCCAATGAAATTCCAGCAGCTCGGCCAGCTGGCCAGCCGTCTGGATGCGATCGGCGGGCTTCTTCGCCAGCAGCCAATCGATCGTCTCGGCCAGCCAGTCCGGGACCGAGGGATTCAACTCGCGCAGCGGGCGATGCTTGGTATCGACGATCTGTTTGAGAATGGCCAGCGCAGAGTTGCCAGGGAAGGGGGGCTGGCCGGCGCACATCTCGTAGAGGATCGCCCCCAGGCTGAAAAGATCGGAGCGACTATCGGCCGATTCGCCCATGGCTTGCTCGGGCGCCATGTAGAGTGGTGTCCCCGACACGAAGCCCGTGCTGGTCAGCTTCACGTCTTCGACGGCGCGGGCCAGCCCGAAATCGGTCAGCTTCACTCGATCGTGCGGCGCTTCCAGCAGGATGTTGCCCGGCTTGATATCGCGGTGTATCAATCCCTGTTCGTGTGCCGCGGCGAGACCGTGGGCGGCCTGCATGCCGATCCGAACTATCTCGCGGAACGGCAACTTTTTGTCGCGTGCCAGCCGTTGCTCCAGTGACTCGCCCGCGATGACCTGCATAACGAGGAATGGCAAACTTCCCTCGGCAGCCTTCTCGACCTGATGTACGGCGACAACGTTTTCGTGCGTTATCGAGGCCGCGGCGCGGGCCTCGCGGCAGAAGCGCTGCTTGGCGATTTCATCGCCGGCCAGATCGGGATCGAGAACCTTGAGCGCCACGTTGCGATGGAGTCGCGAGTCGAACGCTTCCAACACCAGGCCCATCCCACCGCGTCCCAAAATACGCATGACGTCGAAGTGAGCCAGTCGTCCCAAATAGACCGAGTCGGACGCCGGCTGCAGAAACGTCAACGATACGTCGCGCCGGGTAACGGGGGGCGCGGCCACCGCCGGCTGCTCTTTGGCCCCCAGTGCCTGTAACGCTGGCCAATAGGCAGAAGTCGCCATGGGCGCACTGGCTGGCAAATGCTTAACGAGTTCCGAAAGGTTGGTCCCCTCGGTGGCGATTTGTTCTAGTCTCGACTGGCAGCAAGGGCACGAGTCCATATGCTCGGTGCATTCTTGCTGGCGCTGGTCGGCCAGTGTGCCGCCGATAAGTTCGCGCAGTTCTTCCGTGGGGGGACAAGTCATGCCGATTTTCATCTTACACCTCTTCCTGCCGACGCATCGATTCGACTTCTTCTTTGAGCCGGGCCAGAACGCGGCTCTTGGCAACGTAAATCGCCCCGGGTGAAATGCCCACCTGCTGGGCGGCCTCGGCCGCGCCGATCCCGTCGACCGCGGTCAGCCAGAAAGCCTGCCAGGTGGTTGCTTGAAATTCGCCTTTGACCCGCTCCATGGCGAGCGCCGCGAGCTGCCGCTGGTACTCGATTTCCCAGAAGTCGGCCCCGTCGACAGTGTCGGGCTGGGCCGCCAACAGCTGGTTCGTCGTAGTGTCGCCCGAGCCTTGAGGGCGAATACGGCGCGCCGATAAGAAATTGAAGACTTTGTTGCGGGTGATCGTAAACAGCCAGCCGCGAAACGACCCTTGATTGCGATCGTACTCCCATCGGCCAATGGCGCTGGAGACTGAGCGCATGACCTCCTGCATGAGATCCGCCGCGTCGGCGTCCTGCAGGCCCCGCTTGCGCGCATAGCCGTAGACCACGGGGCCGTAGAGCTTCATAAACTCTTGCCACGCGCTGTGGTTCTCGCCATCGCGGATTTGCACCAGCAAGCTGGCTCGGGTTAGCGGTGAATCGTCCGCGGTCATCATTGCACCTGAACGTGCCATCTGCGGCTGACGAGTTGTGCGACGCCCTCCGCCAAGGTCGCGTCGCCCTCCATGATACGCCGCAAAGGCCATACGGACGAGGGGCAGCAGGCCGCAGAGTGAGTGTTTGGCAGACCCCAGAAGGTTTGGGCTGTGCGCGTTGGACCCTCGCAGGGCCTTGCGAACAACCGGGGGCAAGCTGCACGTGACCCCGCCTCTGCCCGCGCAAGCAGTCAAATTTGCAATCATCCGAACACCGATGCTCGCTGCTTTTGTTTTGTGGCGTGATGTACTTGCCATTACGGGACACGTCGTCGCAGGCGGTTCGTTTGTTCATCATCGCGGCAGCCGTGATCAGCGCTGTGCCACTGTATCGGCGGCCTGGCCGCCGCGGCCGATTTGGATCTGCGTGCCGCTTACCAGATCGTCGCCCGGATTGACGACCAGCCGTTCGTCTCCGGCGATGCCCTCGGTGACGACGATGCGAGAGCCCAGGTCCCGCCCCAGGCTAACGGGCTTGATTTCGATTTGATTGTGATCGTTGACGATTACGACGTGGGGACCTTCGACCCGCATCGATACGGCCGAAGCAGGTATCGACCACGAGCCGTTTCGTCGAGGTGTCGCCAGTGCGACCTGGGCATAGCTGCCGGGTTGCAAGTGATGGGTGGTATTTTCAAGTTCGATCTCGGCCAGCATCGATCGGTTGGATGAATCGACCGATTGAGCAAACCGCGTAACGGTGCCCGCGATTGCCGGCGTGGCCGATTCCGGGACGCTGACCGTGGCCGAGGCGCCTGCGGCGACCTGCATGGCATAGGTCTGTGGCACGTTGACCTGCACGCGGACACGGCTCATGTCCTCGACGACAAATAATTGTTCCTTGCCGGCTGTCACCAACATGCCGATCTCGGCAGCGCGTCGCGTGACGATCCCGTCGAAGGGGGCCACGATTTGTTTGAATCGTTGCAGCTCTTTTAATCGGTCGACATTCGCCTGACGGCTGTTCGCCGTCGCCTCACGTACTTCGATGATGGCGGCACGCGTTTCCAAGTTCGTGCGCCGGCGCGCCACATCGGCTTCGGCCGAGGTCACATCGGCCTCGCGAACTTCCAAATCTCGACGAAAGACTTCGTATTCTTCTTGCGAAATGGCCCGCTTGGCGACCAACTGCTCGCGACGTCCCAGTTGTAGCCTGGTCAATCCGACTTCCGAGTTCACCTTGATGAGCTGAGCTTCGGCAACTTGCAGATCGGCCTGAGCCTCGACGCGTTCTGCCTTCGCCTGCGCGACGGCCGCGGTGGCCTCTCGCGCGAGTGCCAGGCCTTCAGAGACTTCCTGGTCTAGCTCGGGGGTTTCTAGTTCGGCCAATAGTTCGCCCGCTTGGACCGGGGCGCCCAGATCTTTGTGCCAGGCCGACAGATAGCCGCTGGCCCGCGCGTGCAGGGCAGCCGTCTGCCAGGGACGAATCGTGGCCGGCAGTACAATGCTCGCCACGGTAGAAGGCGTGGGCCGATCGATGTTGACGACTTTCACTCCCTCTGTCGCTGCGTCCGCCGCCGTGCCCTCGTGAGACGTGAGCGATTCTCCCGATGGGTAAACCGCGGCCAGCGCGCCCGCGGCCAGTAGGAGAATCGAAGTAAACAGCAACCGTTTCCCCCACGAACGTCGCGGTGGCTGATCCTGAGGTGATCCCTCGTCGAGTTGCTGTGCCGACAAATCCGCGGCGTCGACGCGCGACCAGATTCCCTGGCCCGAGCTGTGGAAATCTGCGACGACCCGGTTGAGTGCGGTAGTGGACATCACAATTCTCCTGGACCCTGACCTGGCTTGCCCGACACGGCTATATAAAGGAATACCGGTGGCAATTCCGGGCCTTACACCGTTTGGTGGGAATCGTGTTCAAGGCCCCGATTCACGATCTTTTCCCGACGCAAAACGCTGTACACGACAGGGACAAACAGCAACGTCGTGATGGTCGCCACGAAAAGTCCGCCAATCACGGCCCGCCCCAATGGGGCGTTCTGCTCTCCCCCTTCGCCAATGCCGAGCGACATGGGCAACATGCCAATGATCATGGCCGCGGCGGTCATCAGCACGGGTCGCATGCGGGTGCGTCCTGCCTCGAGAGCCGAGTCAAACGCCGATTTCCCCTCCAGGCGTTGCTCGTTGGCGAACGTCACCAACAGAATGCTATTGGCCGTGGCCACGCCGATGGACATGATCGCCCCCATCAGCGCCGGCACGCTGAAGGTCGTGTGCCAAAGGAATAACGACCAGACAATACCGACGAAAGCTCCTGGCAATGCCGTGATGATGATGAACGGATCGAGCCAGCTTTGAAAGTTCACCACCATCAGCAGGTACACCAGCACGGCGGCAAAAATCAAACCCAGGCCCAGTCGCAAGAAGGCCGACTCCATGCTCTCGACCTGGCCCCGCATGGTGATCGTGTTGCCCGGCGAGAGCTTGGCACGATACTCGGCCAGCACGCGGTCAATCTCACCGGCCACGCTTCCCAAGTCGCGCCCTTGCACGTTGGCGTAGACATCGAAGGTGGGCTGGACGTTCGTATGATTGGCGACTTCGGGCGTAATACTGCGCTCGACCTTGGCGACGTTCGAAAGCAATTGCACGCCGGGCACGCCTTGTGAGGTCAGCGGCAAGCCGTTGATGGCGTCAACGCTGTCCAGTTTGTAGGTCGGCGTGCGCGTCTCGACGAGATACGAAATACCCATGCCCGGGTCGACCCAGTAGTTGGGCTGTACCTGCCCGCTTCCAGAAAGAGACACGAGCACGCTGTTGGCGACATCCTGTTGCGTCAGACCCAACTCACGGGCGCGCGTTTGATCGACTTCGACGTGCAACTTTGGCACGTTCAGCACCTGGTGCAAATGCACGTCCTCGACACCGCGAATGTGACGTATCCGGGCTGCGATCTCGGTCGCCATGTGGTGGTTGTCGTCGCGATTCAATCCGGCGAGCTGAATATCGATAGGAGCGGGCAGGCCGAAGTTGAGAATCTGGCTGACGATGTCGGCCGGTTGAAAAAAGAAAACGAGCTGTGGAAACCGCTTCGGCAGCTCGCGCCGCAAAATCGCGATGTATTCCGGAGTCGAGTGTGCGCGAGCATGAGCGAGCGCGACGAGGATCTCGCCATCGGCCATGCCGGTCGTGGCGCTGTCGCCAAAGGCCATCGCATAGGTGCGATTCGGCAAGCCGATGTTATCGAGCACGAGCTCAATTTCTTCATGTGGGATGATTCCGCGGATGGCGGTTTCGACCTGGCTGAAGTAGCGCTCGGTCTGTTCGACGCGCGTGCCGGCGGGCGCCCGCACGTGTAGGCGGAATTGCCCAGTGTCGACGGTCGGGAAAAAGTCGCGTCCCACAAAGGGTAATACCGCGAGGCCGCTGGCGACGATCAGTGCAAACGTGGCGAAGACTGCCGTGCGATGCTGCAAGTTCCATTTCAACAGCGACACGTAGGCATCGCGCCCTTGCTCAAAACGCCGCTCGAAGGCGCCGTGCAGGCGCGCGAACCATCCACCCCCCTGACCATGACCATGCGCCAACTCGGCCGGCAGCAGGAAATCGACCATGGTGGGGACGATCGTACGCGATAGCAAATACGACGCCAGCATGGCGAAGGCCACGGCCAACGCCAGCGGTGTGAACAAATATTTGGGAGGACCATCCAGGAATAGTACCGAAACAAACACGATGCTGATTGTGAGCGTCGAGACAAAGGTCGGGCCGGCAATCTGCATGGCGCCGTCGAGAATCGCCTCGCGCAGTGGCTTGCCCAAGCCCAGGTTGCGATGGATGTTCTCGATCTCGACAGTGGCGTCATCGACGAGGATCCCCACGGCCAGCGCCAGTCCGCCCAGAGTCATGACGTTCAGCGAGTGGCCCAACAAGTACAGCATCACGATCGAAGACAGAATTGCCAGCGGAATCGAAACCGCCACGATCAGCGTGCTGCGCCAACTGCCAAGAAATATCAGGATCATCGTGGCTGTAAGCAATCCGGCGATGATACTTTCGGCCACAACGCCATCGATGGCCGCGGTGACGAACAATGATTGATCGAACAGCAGATCGATCCGCAGGTCGGCAGGCGCCGCGGCCCGAATCTGGGGCATGGCTTCTTTGACCTGCTTGACGATATCCAGCGTCGAGGCGTTGCCGTTCTTAAGCAAAGTGACCAATGCCCCGCGACTGCCATTGCGCCGCACGATCGTGGATTGCGACGTGCTGCCGTCACGGACCTGGGCGACGTCACGCATGTAAATCGTAGCGCCGCCGATGACCTTGATGGGAATGTCGTTGAACCGCTCGGGCGTGAGCGGCGTGTTGTTCAACGTTACTGGATATTCGTGCGTGTCGATCCGTGCCACGCCCGTCGGATAGGCCAGGTTGTAGGCATTGATCGCATCGGCGACTTCCTTGGGCGACAGTCCCTTGGCTTGCAATAATTGCGGGTCAACGTCCACCATCACTTGCCGTTCGCGTCCACCGTAGGGGGTGGGCATCGTGAGTCCCTGCACGGTTGAAAGCTGGGTTCGCAGCACGTACAGACCGTAGTCGTAGACCTCTTCTTCGGACATGCTTTCGCTGCTCAAACTGATTTGCAGAATCGGCACGCTCGACGCGTTGAAGCGAACCACCACGGGAGGTTGTATCCCCGGCGGCATCAAAGCCCGGATAGATTGCACAGTGGAAGTGACCTGAGACAGGGCGGTGCCGATCTCGACGCCCGGATGAAAATGAATGCGGATCACCGCCACGCCGTTGAGCGTTTGCGATTCCACGCGTTTGATGTCGGTCACGTTGGAAGTGATCGCGTATTCGCTGTAAGTCGTGATACGCCGCTCGACCTCGCTCGTCTCCATCCCCTTATAGGTCCAAATGACGGTCACGACGGGGATGTCGATTTCGGGGAAAATATCGGTGCGCATTTGCGTGATCGAAGTCACACCTAAGACGACGATCAGCAGCGCCAGCACCACAAACGTGTAAGGGCTTTTCAATGCAAGGCGTACGATCCACATGGCTGGCTCTCTGCTCGGGACAAGATTCATCCGCTGAGAGGAATACCAGCCGGCGGCAATGACCTTACAGCCCGGGGTGGAATCGACGGGAAAGCCGATTCCGAGCGGCGGAATGCCGGGAGGGCAGCTGCCCTCTGAGAGGGGCGCTGGTAGTCTGCCCGTTACAGATGAGAGTGGACTGCGGTCGGACCTAAAGTCGATCCTTCAATTCTCGCAGGTCGGTACGGCCGGCGCAGCGGCTGCGGCCGGTTCTCCGGCAGACAACTCGCGTAAGAGAACGTTGGCCAAGGTGCAATTCCATTTCGTGGTTTTCGTGGCCACGCATTTTTCCAAGAACTGGCGTGCCAGCTCCTGATGCGCGTGGTCCTGGAAGTATCGCGCGGCGAAGTACTCTAAATTCGCCTGCTCGCCCGCGTCGGTCGATTTAAGAATGTCGTTGAGTGCCTCCACGTCTAGTGTGGCGTCCGCCGGCAGGTGGCACACATTGTTCAACCATTTGGCGAACTCGATCGTGGCCTTTTGCACGCCGGAGGGGCTTTGATATTGCGGCCCGCGATCGACCGCGCCCATGAGCGCCTTGTCGCGGGCCTCGGTGTCGCCGGCGGCGTCGGCGAGCAATCCCAGGTGCAACGCGGAGTACGGGTTTCCCGAACTCTCGAACGAACGTGCAAAGGATTTCCGGGCCAGCTCGTTATTTCCTGCGAGCACATGATAGACACCCAGATGGTCCCAGTCGTACGGGTTCGGGCTGAGCGACAGCTGCGGGGCGTACTGCTTGGCCAGCGTGCGGGCCCCTTCCAAATCGCCGTGCGCTGTTCGGCGGCACCAGAAGTACCAATCGAGCGCTGAATTGGTATATCGTTCCGACGTGGCGCGGATCAGCTGCTCGGACTCGTCCCATTGCTGCAAGGATTCGTAACATTCAGCGGCGCACATCATGGCCCAGGCGGCTCCCGTCTGAGCGGCCGCGTGCGCGTAAGGAAGTGCCTGGTCCCAGTCTTTCTTCTCCATGAAGTAGCGGGCCAGCTTGACTTGTGTTTGGGCGTGCGAGAGGGCGAAATCTTCGTGATTGAGCGACTCGTCGAGCGCCTCTTTCCATTTGTCCGGCTGTTTCTGCCTCCAGTAATTGTCGGCCAGATACTGATAACCCCACTGGTCAGGCGACAACTCGACGTATCGTTTCAAACATCGTTCTGCGTCGGCGAATTGTCCTAGCTGCGCGTATCTGATCGATAGCGCTTTGGAGACGACGGGCTGATTGCTGTAATCTTGCTCCCAGTCCTTCATCTTGGGGGGCGAGAATTCGTGATCATAGAGGACCAGCAGGGCAACGGCTTGCGGCGAATGGGGGCTGACGGCAAATAGCTCGCGTGCCATACCACGGTTCTGCGAGTAGTAGGCCATTTGTTCCAAGTCTTCGGCAACCATGTCCGTGTGACGCCACATGGCACTCCATAGTCGCGTCCGTATGCTGTCGCGCGCCGCGCTGGCATAGTTGGCGCGTCTTTGAGTGGGGTAAAGAGTCAGCTCCACGTCGACCGGTTTTGCGCTTTCACAGAGAGCGACGATTTGCTCTACGTCGCGCTGCGGATTCAACACCGCGGTTTTGACGAGCGGCAAATAGGGATGATCGCCGACGGCTGCGTAAGCGGGTACTAGCTGGTCACGGTAGCTGGCTGATGGGAGGCCAAGCCCGTCGTGAAAGAATTCCAGACGTCGATAGACATGCACTAGCGTTACATCCTCGACCAGCCGTGCGAGCAATTCCCAGGACGGTTCCCTCGTGTCGTCGCCGGCGGCGCCAGCAGTCGCGAGGCGTTTGACCAGGGTTGCTCTTTTCGCGCCGCCGGCCCAGGCCGGCTCAGATTGGAGCCCGCCAAAATCTGGCGCGAGGTTGTCCAACGACTTGTTGACGCTCAGCGGCAGGTTGGGCATCTGGCGCAGCCTGGCGGCAATTGTCTGGCCGAGCACGAGCGGCCCTTGCACCGTTGTCTTGTGTCGACTGATGACGCCGGTATAGCGCGCCATCGAATCACAGATGCAATAGCATTCGGGTATTTCATCGAGTGCTTTGCTGCCGGCGGTCAACGTCAGGCTTTCACAGTTCGAGTTCTCGACCACGAGAAACCGGCAGAGTGCTGCGAATTGCCTTAAATCAACCTCGGCAGGCTCCTTCCGAAGCGCCTGGGCATCGTAATGGCACAACGCCACGAGCAGCGTCTCCCACGCGGTCGATCGATCTTTCTTGCCGGCCTCGGCAGGGGGCGCGTCGGCGCCAGAATTAGCCGGATCGGTTGCTGCCTTCAGGTCCGACAGTGCCGTGGCGTGCAGCCCGGCCAGGCCCGCCGCGTAGGCACGATGTTTCAGCGACCAGGGACTTTTCTTCTCGGTCTCGACCAGCCGCTGTGCGTACAGTAGCGAACGGGCGTGGAACGCCTTGTGCGAGGCATTCCAATGAAACTTGGTCAATTGTCCCAAATGGGCGTAGGCTCGGGCTAATGCGGCCAGCGTCTCGGGCGATTCTCCTTTTTCGCGTTGCAATTCGTGCAGCTCGCGCAGCGCGGCAAACTGCGAGAAAAAGTTCATCTCGGCCAGTTGCTCGTATACGCTGGCGGGCACTGTGACGGTCGGGTCCGCGCGATGGGCCTCTCCGCGAAAATCAGCCTTACGCAGGGCATCGGCAATCTCGCTGCGCGACAGCTCTTCGGCCGCCACGACGAGCGCGAGATAGTCGACCGTCTTGTCCGAGGCCAATGGCAGCGGGATTTCCTTTTCGTAGAGCACGGTCAGACCTTCGCCGCTGCCACGAGTCAACCGCATGCGCACGAACTTGTCGGCGCTTTCGGCGGTCGAGATGTTAATGGTCTGCACCCGATCGGTGTCGGTCGAGGGCATCGTCTCGCGCAAGGTCATATCCCGCGTGGCCAGGCCAAGCTGGTCCCGCGCCGCGATCAAGACCGCTTGCCGTGCGATCTCGCGAACGAGCAACCTGCCAGCGGATTGCGGCACCTTAAAGTCGGGCTCGGCGGCCGTCAGGCAGATCGTGACGGGCGTGTCTTCATTGCTTGCTGGGTCGGCGGCCGCGGCGTGTGCACAAAATGCCCAACTGAGAGCAACCATCAAGAATGGTTGCCAAGAAGCACTTCGCATGGCGGACCTCCGTAGGAAAAGTCAGAGTCACCTGAGCGAGCACAATCGACCGGCACGACGGGCAACGAGCAGTGGTTGCCATCTCTGCGGACTCGAGCGCCAGCAAGATATGCGGCGACGATCCACGCGCCATTAGCACTCTACTGCTGCAGGAACACGAAAACAAGGATTCGGCCCTCATGACTCAGGAGGATTGCAAAGTCGATGAGTGCCTGGGATCGGCGTATTCGCCGCCCCCAGAATGTCGCGAGAAACTGAGGGCTCGCTTCGCTCGAACCCAGACCATCCAAAAAGCAAAAATGGAACTTCGCGATCGTTCGGTCTTGATGACCGGTGTGGTCTGAAACTGACGATGCTGACGGCGTTTTTCCGCAGATCCGTGGCATGGCTTCCCGATTGCCTGGCGATTAAAGTGCATTGGTGCCGTCATCGGCATGACGCGAATTCCTGTTCAGCCGCCGGCAAGGTTGCCGGTCTGCCTGTTGGTGTTCTGGGAGCCAGCTCTTGACGACCGATTACTCACTTGGCGGTTTTCGCAGCCGGCTCGCGAACCTCGATAGCACGACTGATGCCTATGCCACGCGATTCGTGGATGTGTTGCTAACGGCCGGCCGCAGCCTGGGCGCCAGCGACTTGCACCTGTTACCCACCGATGCGGGCATGGAAATTCGCCTCCGCATCGACGGCGTGCTAGAGCAGCTGGGAACGTTCCCGCCGGGAAAAACATCGGACGTCATATCGCGGCTGAAGGTTCTGGCGGAGTTGCTCACGTATCGCACAGATGTGCCGCAGGAGGGGCGCATTCGCGATCCGGACGCCGAGATTGAAATGCGCGTGAGCACGTTTCCCACACTGCACGGCGAAAAAGCAGTGGTGCGGCTGTTTGCCGCGGTTGCTTGTTATCCGTACCTTGCCGATCTTGGGTTGCCCGCCACGGTCGCAACGCAATTGAACCGACTGTTGGACGAAACTTCGGGTGCGATAATGATTGTCGGCCCGGCAGGCAGCGGCAAGACGACCACGGCCTATGCTTGCCTGCGCGAGTTAGTGCGGCGCTCGGGGGGACGAAGTATCGCGACGTTGGAAGACCCCGTCGAAGTGGCCCTGGCGGGCGTGGCACAGTCGCAGGTCAATGCACGCGCGGGCTTGGACCTGGCGACCGGCCTGCGATCGCTCTTACGGCAAGATCCGCAGGTGATCATGGTGGGCGAGATGCGCGATCCGGTCACGGCTGGCATCGCCTTGCAGGCCTCGCTTACCGGACAGTTGATGTTGACCACATTTCATGCCGGTAGCGCCGCCGGCGCGATCAGCCGGTTGGCGGATATGGGGGTCGAGCCGTATGTCTTGCGTTCGGGCATTCTGGCCGTCGTATGTCAGCGCCTGGTGCGCAAGCTTTGTTCGTGCGCGATTGAGAGCGATGCGCCCGAGGCGCGGCTCGGTTTGCCCGTTGCCCAGGCACGCCTGGCGGGTTCTTGTCCGCAATGTCACGGGACGGGATATTGCGGACGCACGCTGCTGGCCGAAATGCTTGCGATGGAAATGGGGGAAGTCCCGGCCGGAGTCTTGTCACGTGCCGACATGGTCAAGCTCGAACGGGCAGCCCTCGACGGCGGCATGTTGAGCCGTTGGCATTGGGCACTGCAGGCCGTCGAAACAGGGCTTACCAGTGCCGCCGAGGTCCGCCGAGTGCTCGGTTTTACCGATGCGTTGGGACCCACAGCCAGCTAGAATGACGGGACAGGGAGAGGGGCCCGCCGTGTCGACCTTGCCATCATTGCACGCAGGAAGCATCTCGCTCGACGAGTTGATCGCGCTCGCCGACGAAATGGCGGCATTGGCGCGCGCCGGTGTGCCGCTCGAACAAGGACTACTCGAAGCGGCCGGCGACCTCTCCAACCGCTCGGGTAAGTTGGCCACCGATGTCGCTCACCGCATGCGGACGGGCGAGAGTTTTCTGCACATCATTGCCAGCTCGCCGGGAATATTTCCTCCCGCCTATCGGGCCGTTGTCGAAGCGGGGGCCCGTACCGGACGACTATCGTCGGCGCTCGAGGGGTTGGCCAACTCGGCCCGCCGTGCTGCCGAGCTGCGCAGGCTTGCCAGGGCAGCCATTGTGTATCCGTTGTCGGTTGCCCTGCTGGCATACGTGCTTTTCATCCTTTCGATATTGCGGTTTCAGCCGCTTGTCTCCGAGGCGTATCAAACGCTGAACGCGCCGCCCAATCGGTTGAATCACGCGTTGGTAAACCTGGGACAGAGTGCGAGCATTTGGGGGCCGGCCTTGCCGTTGCTCGTTCTGCTACCGCTTGGCTTTTGGTGGTATCGATCCGGACGAACCGGACAACTGCAGGCTGTTCGCAGGGAAGGAATCCTTCCGACGGCACGACTCATTAAATATGGACAGATCGCCACGTTCGCCGATGTGCTCGGGCTGCTAGTCGAGCACGAGGTGCCGCTGGGAGAATCGATCGTATTGGCGGCCGATGCCAGTGGCGATCCGCAATTGGCACGCGGCGCGCGAACGCTTGCCCAAAACATCGAGCGCGGTGGTAGGGCAGACGCGGCGCAAGCTACGATCGAGGGCTGCCCGCCGCTGTTGGCGTGGCTCCTGTCGCGCGGCAGTACGCAGCCTGGCCTGGCAGAAGCACTGCGCCGGACGGCCGAATCTTTTCGTGGCCGTGCCGTGCAACTTGACGATCGACTGCGGCTGTATTTGCCGTTGGCTCTTACGTTTTTGATCGGCGGCACCGCCGTTGCCGTTTATGCGCTGAGTGTGTTCGTGCCCTGGTACGATCTGCTTTTTAGCATGTCGGGCAACTCTTGATCCTAAGGACGGTCGCGTGACGCGGCCTGTGTATCGATCCGGCGTATGAGTGAAACGCAATTCCACTATTCGGCCGTCACGACCGACGGGCGGACGACGGCCGGCGAAATCGAGGCGACCGATCTCGACCATGCGCTGGCGCTGCTGACGGCGAGCGGCTTGCGTTCGGTGCAGGTTGTTGCCTTGCCAGCCACGAAAAAGCCTGGTGGCACATCGTCCGATCCGGCGCGGCCTCGGCCGGTTCCCTTATCTGCCGACGAGTTGCTGCGATTGGCCGAACATCTGGAAATGCTGGCGCGCTCCGGCCTGCCACTTTCGCCCGGCTTGCGGGCGGCGGCGGAGGAGCAGTCGCATCGTCATCTGGCCCAATCGCTGGTCGAGCTGGCTCGGCAATTGGAAATGGGGCGCTCACTGGATCAGGTCCTGGCATCGCAACCGCAAATGGTACCCGGCCACTTGAGCCGATTGATTGAAGCGGGATTGCAGTCAGGTACGCTGGCCGAGGTGCTTACCCAGTTGCTCGATATCGATCGATCGTCGCGCGACATGTGGCGCTCGGTCAGACTGGCGATTTCTTATCCCTTGGTATTGCTGGTCGGGTATGTGGCGTTAGTGGTATTTCTGGGAGTGTTTGTGTTGCCAGGGTTGTCTGACGTGTACGAAGGCGTCGGACCGCTTCCCATGTCGACAAGCGTGCTGCTGTGGTTTGCAGGTGATCGGCTGTTGGTCACCGTGGGCATTGCCGTAGCGGCCGTGCCGATGCTGATGCTGATGTTTCGGGCGTTGCTGTCGCCGGTGGGCCATTGGCGCTTGCTGACCAAGATTCCTTTCCTGGGACCGATGCTGCTGTGGCGTAGCGTGGCCACATGGACGCGCCTGCTAGGGCTGTTTTTGGAAAACGATATTCCCGCGCCCGAGGCCTTGCGATTTGCCGCAGACGGGATAAGCGATGCGAATGTGGCCGCCGAAAGCCGCAGAATCGCGCAATTGACGGCCGTCGGACGGCCATTGGCCGAAGCCGTGGCTGCGATGCGGCGCTTGCCGGCTTCGTTGGTTCCGATCGTGCGCTGGGGTGAAAATGCGGGTGCCTTGCCCGAAGCCCTGCGCGCCGCGGGTGAGATGTTCGAGAATCGCGTGCGTGTTCGCGCGACGTTTTTGCAATCGGCCTTGCCGCCGATCATGTTCATTTTCGTCGCTTTGGGCGTCCTGGCGTTACTGAATGCTTTGATTGCGCCCATGGTTAATATGGTCAGTACGTTCATGTAATGTGCTTGACAATGTGGCACAACACTTTCGGAAATAAATGATATGCGGCCGTGGTTCGTAGATGTGGGCCTGATCCTCTTCCTGGTGTTCCTCCTGGTGAGGTTGCGCTGGCACGCGGATTTGCACATCGCGGCGATGGCCCTACGGCTATTGAAGTTCTGCGCGTGGCTCGTGTTTTTCGCCGCGCTATTGGCCGGCATGGTGGTTTTGGGAGGAGTTCTTGGCTTTCTGTTGTGGCTGGCGACTTTGATCATCGCCATGATGATTGCCAGCCGTTACCGGGAAACCGAGCGCCGCATGCTCTTGTGGTCGTTAGGCTTGGCCGCCGAAAAAGGCATTCCGCTGCCTGCCGCGGCGCGGGCCTTTGCGGATGAACGGCACGACGGCATCGGCCAGCGAGCGCGGTACCTGGCCGAAGGTCTAGAGCAAGGCATGCCGCTGGACGCCGCCTTGCGAGCGTCGGGCACGCCATTGCCGCCCGACGCGTTGATGGCCGTGCGGATTGGCTGCGAAACAGGGCGACTGGGGGCTTGCTTGAAGGGAGCCGCGCGTGCCGCCGCGCAGATCGAAACGACAGCACGCGGCGCCGCGTCACAGGTAATCTACCTGACCATCCTTGTCTGCTTTTGTTGTGGCGTGATCGGTTTTATTCAATACAAAATCGTTCCTGAATTGGTCAAGATATGCTACAGCCACAACATGCGGCTGCCCGCGGTGAGCGTGTTTGTGATCAACGGGTGCAATTGGCTGTCGAGCCCTTTCTTGCTTTTCGGAATTCCACTGCTACTGGTTACGTTGTTGTTTGCCCTGGGGCGATATGTGGGCCTGATACGATGGGATCCGCCGCTAGTGCGCCGTTTGACGCGTCGCCTCGACGAGGCCGTGGTGTTGCGCTCGCTGGGTCAGGCCGTCGAGCAGCAGCAGGCCCTGCCCGCCGCGGTTGCCTCCTTGGCGAAGCTCTATCCGAAGTCCTATGTTCGGGCGCGCCTGCGGCAAGCCCGGGATCTGATGCGGGGAGGAACCGATTGGTGCGACAGCTTGCAAGCCGCCGGACTGCTCGGATCGGTCGAGGCGTTGGTGCTGAAATCGGCAGAGCGCGTCGAAAATCTGGGCTGGGCCCTGGGGGAGATGGCCGACAGACAGGTCCGTCGTTTTACAGTACGCATCACTACGTTGAACGCGATCGGCTTTCCTGTGGCTTTGCTGGCGATTGCGTCGGTGGTGTTTGCCATAGCGCTCAGCGTGTTCCTGCCTCTGGTGGAGTTGATTGGGAATCTGTCATGAGAAAGCTAAGACGCGGCACCACACTGGTGGAAGTGTCACTGGCGTTGTGCCTGTTGGCCGTGGCCATTGTGGCGACGGCGCAAATACTGACCTTGTGCGCGCGGCAAAGGAAAGCGGCCGATCGTCAGTTCGCCGCACAGATGGAAGCCAGCAACGTCGCCGAGCGCATTGCCGCCATAGACTACGATGATGTTACGGCTGTGTCGCTGGCGGCCATGAAACTGTCGCCCGAGACGCAGTCAGCGCTGGCAGGCGGAGAGTTGGCGATCGACTGCATCGACGCCGCTGAACCGCCGTTGCGTCAAAAACGAATCACGATCGAGGTTACCTGGCCGACACCCCAGGAGGGGAAACGCTCCGTACAGCTCACCACTTGGAAATTCGCAGCGCCAAGATCACCATGATCTACAAGTTGTCACACAACCGACACCCAGCACGTTCCCGCGGACGCACAATGCGGCGGCGTGGGTTCACGCTCGTCGAAATGACGGTTGTCGTTAGCCTGGCATCGATTGTGTTGGGAGGGGTGGCGGTGCTATTGCAAGGCGTTTGGCGCGCCGAGCGGTCGGTCGCGGATCATCGCGCCATAAGGGCCGCGATGTTTCGCCTGGGCGAGCTATTTCGCGCGGACGTCCATGCCGGAAAAGTTGCGGACGCGATGACGCCGCCTGACGGTGCTACGGCAGACAAGATCGCCCTGGCGTTGCCTGGGGATCGCACGGTGGAATACTCGTGGGCAAATGCCCAAATCGAACGCGTCGTAAGGGTCAACGGTGAGATCGTTCACCAGGACACATTCCCGCTCCCTGCGGGTGCGACAGCCGTTTGGCAGGTTGCTGACGCGGAGCCGCGACTGGTCACGCTGCTGATCACCATGCCGCTGGGCGTCAAGCAATTGGAACTGGCCGACAAACGCACGATGCGCATTGATGCCGTGATCGACAGACGCTCGCCGGCCATTGCCCGCGCGAAGTGAGAAACGCATGAACCAGCCACGCCGAATTCATCGAACCACGCAGCGCGGCATCGCCCGGCGGCGCGTCGCGCGGCGTGGTGTTGCGCTGATCGCCGTGCTGTGCTGTCTGATGGTCGCAGCCGTGGTGGTTTTGAACATGCTGCGTTCGACGATTATGGAACAGCGGCAATTGCGCGGGCAACGTCAGCATTTGCAAGCAGAACGATTGGCCGAGGCCGGCCTGGAACGCGGTCTGGCGCAATTGCAGCAATCATCCACGTACGCCGGCGAGATTTGGCGTATTACGGCCGTCGAGCTGGGTGGCGCCTCGGCAGGTGCGGTCACGATTCGCGTCGAGCCACTCAAAGATCGGCCCCAAGAGCGAACGATTCTGGTCCAAGCAGATTATCCCGATGATCCACTGCACCGGGTCCGTAAGACTCGTGAAGCGTCCTTCACACTTTCGCAATGAGAGCGTCGTTATGAAAACGCAACAGCGCGCCATGGTCTTGACCAGCATCCGTCGAACGACAGCGAACCCGTGCGGGCAGCGCTTTCATTGGTTGGATTGCCGGGTTCGGACGGCCCATCGTTCCCAGGCTTGGCGGAGCGGTTTTACTTTGGTCGAGCTGTTGGTGGTCATCGCGATCATTGGGATCCTGGTCAGCATGATGTTGCCAGCCGTACAAGCGGCTCGCGAATCTGCCCGACGATCGATGTGCACCAATAACCTGGCGCAATTGATCCTCGCGGTCCACAACTATGAGTCGGCACACGAGGTCTATCCGCCGGGGACGATTAACGACAAAGGCCCGATTCGCAACGAGCCGAAGGGTTATCACCACAACTGGATTGTGCAAATCCTGCCCTACGTTGACGAAGAAAACGCTTACCGGCAGATCGATCAGAGCGTGAGCGTCTATGCGCCGAAGAACGCCGCGGTTCGGCAGCATTCGATTGGGCTTTTGCAATGTCCTTCGGAGCCTGGACAAATGTGGAATGGCATTGGCGGCACCAATTATGCCGGTTCGCACCACGACGTCGAGGCGCCCATCGACGTTGATAATAACGGTGTCTTCTTCCTAAATAGTCGTCTTCGCTATGAAGACATTCGCGACGGTTCGTCGCATACGATCTTTCTTGCCGAAAAGCGACTTGATGGGAACGATCTGGGCTGGATGAGCGGAACGCGCGCTGCGTTGCGCAACACGGGCACGCCGCTCAACAGCACCGTTCCCTCGGCAGTGGCCTTCGCAGCAGCGGCACCTGGCGCGCCGCCACCGTCGCAGGCTGACGAAGAGGGGACTGTTCAGACTGAAGATGGTGCGCAACCGCCGCAAGCCGACAGCAGCGACAAGCCGGATGCCGGGGATGATCCTCAAAGTAATGAAACACCGGCAGCGCCTCCCACGCAGAGCGAACCTGTCGGCGATGCCGCCGAGCAGGCGAAGGCAACCGTCTCAGCCACGCCGGCGGTACAGGCCAAGGCGCAGGCCAGCGCCGCCGGGTCGAAGTCGTTGCTTTTCGTAGGCGGCTTTGGCAGTTCGCACCCGTCGCTAACCAATGTGGCGTTCGGAGATGGCAACGTGCGCGTGCTTTCCAACTCGATCGATGCGCAAGTTCTCCAGCAACTCGGGCACCGCGCCGATGGCAAGTTGCTCGACGCTGCCGGCTGGTGATCGCCGCCGTGGGCTACGGTACCACGGCAATCCGCTTCCGCTGCGTCGTGATGGCACCGCGAGCATCGATGCACTCCAAGCGCATCATCGATCCATGGAGGGGAACGGCACGATGACTTTTTAGTAACGTTGTCAAACTGGGACGACGTATTGATCTGGGGACTGTGTGTTCGTCTTGTCGCCATTCGATTGGCGAGTACATTGGCGGCAGCATCCACGATCGAAGCGTTCCTCATCGATCTCTCGCACGCATTGTTGCCTGCCGTTTTGTGTCACTCCCACGTCGTGCGAGGTCCTGATGATGTCTACCGCCAATGCCGGGCAGGCCGATGCGAAAGCCAAAACGAAAATCGTCGCCACGATCGGTCCCGCCTGTGAAGGCCCCGAGCGACTCACGGAACTCGTGCTGGCCGGCGTCGACGTGTTTCGCCTGAATACGGCGCACGGCGACGTGGCCGAGCACACGGCTCGCGTGGCAGACATCAGGCGCGTGAGCCGGGAACTCGAACGGCCGATCGCAATTCTTGTCGATTTAGGCGGACCCAAGATCCGCTTGGGCGATCTGCCCGGCGACCTGCTCGATTGCCCACTGGGTGCTGAGTTCCGCTTTGTGCGTGGCCAGCGCGGCAATGAACCGAACGAGCTCGTGACTACTTACGCGCCATTGGTCGACGAGCTGCAACCCAATAATCGCGTGATGCTGGCCGACGGCACCGTGGTCATGCGCGTGATCGCGCGCGAGCCGAACGCTGCCGTCTGTCGCGTGGTGCAGCCTGGCATTGTGCGCAGCCGGCAGGGGGTGAATCTGCCCGGCGTGAAGCTCAGCACGCCGGCGCTGACCGATGCCGATCGTACTTTTGCCGCCTGGGCCGCCGAAGTCGACGCGGACTTTGTTGGCCTCAGCTTCGTGCGCGACGCGGCCGACGTACACGAGCTGAAGAGCCTGCTGAAATCCAAGGGATCGCACGGCCAGGTGATCGCCAAGATCGAAAAGCCCGAGGCGCTGGAGCAACTGACAGCCATCGTGCAGGCGGCCGACGGCCTGATGATTGCCCGCGGCGACTTGGGGGTGGAGATCGACGTGGCCCGGGTGCCGGTCGTGCAAAAACAGATCATCGCGCTCGCGAATGCCTATCAAAAGCCGGTGATAACCGCGACCCAGATGCTGGACAGCATGCAGCATTCGTCGCGTCCGACGCGGGCGGAAGCTAGCGACGTGGCCAACGCTATTTTCGATGGCACCGATGCCTGCATGCTGTCCGGCGAAACGGCGATCGGCAAGCATCCGCGCGAAGCGGTGGAAATGATGAATCGTATCGCCTTGGTGACTGAGGAAGCCTCGGTCACGGTCGAGCATCGCATCGCTACGCCGACCAAGAATGCCGAGGGCCTGCACCAGATCACGGCCGCGGTAGTGGCCGGAGCCGGCTTAATGGCGCAGCAGATACACGCCCGGTTGATCGTGTGCGTGAGCCAAACGGGAGCGACGGCGCTAGCGCTCTCGAAGCAACGCAACTATGTGCCGACGGTCGGTGTGAGTCCAGTCGACGCCACGCTGCGCAAGATGTGCATGTACTGGGGTGTGAACCCGCTGCCCGGTACGCACGCTTCCTCGCGGCCGGATCTAATTGCGCAAATCGCGCTGTGGGGACGCAGCGAAGGTTTGCTGGCCCACGGCGACCGCATCATTCTCGTGACCGGAACTCAGACCAATATTACCGGTCACAACCACGTCATGGTTTATGAAATGACGTAGGGATCGCCGTCGTCGCATGGTCGCATTCTTAAGTTCAGTGCCCTCAGTGATGCACTCGAACTTGAGTGCAACGACGCAGCATGGCCGGAAGCTGGTGTGCTGGGCAATCACCAGGGCTCGCATCATGGCGCCTTGTGATCCTTGCGGCGGATGAGCACGACCCAGTCTGATTCTGGATCAGCCGGTGGTGGACCAAGCGGTTGCTTCGCCCCGCCAGTTATTGCGACGGCGTCTCCTGCGAACTGGCCCGTGCGCGGGTTGTACCAGCGTTGCTCGGCCGCGCCAGAGAGAGTGGCCAGGTCCAACGTGCCTGTGGGGGATGCGGTCGGCAGATACACGGCGTAGATCTCGCCCTGTTTGGCAAAGACTTGCGGACCCAGCGGAATCGACTTGCCGCGTCCGACGCCGAGCGGAATCGTGCCGGCGTCTTGCGACAATTCGTCGGCAGGCTCCATTTCCCAAAACGGAAGTTGCTCCTCCATGAAACGCCGCGCATACCACAGGTATTGCCACAGCTTGTCGCGCTCGGGCGTTTTGAAGTTGTCGGTCTTTAACAAGTCGTCAAGGATGAACTCGATCATGCCGCCCGAGAAATAGGTGGGCCAGATCTTCTCGCGGCGGTGCCCCTCGGCGTCGTCGACAGGAATATGCGAGGCCCGCTGGCCACGATCCAACGTGAATTCGTCCAGGCTGACGGGCAGCGGCCGGCCGGCCGCCTCTGTCGCGCGACGAACGGCCTCGGTCACCTCGTGGATGGGACGCTGGTTCAACTGGATCGACGTCATCGAGAAGCGCGGGTCGCCAAAGGTGAAACGCAATTTCTCGACCGGATCCCCCGCGCTGTGCACCGTGACCGGATGGTCGTAAGGATCGAGGGCGCAAACATAGTCAGCGAAGGCGCGCACGCGGTCGGCCCCAAAATCGAATTGCAGATTGTATTCCTCGCACAGATTCCATTGCAAAGCCACATGATGGCCGAAGCGGGCGATCATCTCCCGGTAAAACAGCTTGCGTTCGGGCCCGAGTTCGCCATCGTCGAGCTCCTTCTTATTGGCTTCTTCGGCCTCGTTGAATACGAAATGCAGAAAGATACCCAGGCGCTGGGCATGGCCAAAAACGATCTCCCATTGGCGCAGTTTTCCCACGTCGTAATGCAAGTTGTTATTGCTCGCGTTACCACGCGGAGCCTGGGGGCTGGTAAAAGGCCAGGTGTTTTTACCGTCGCCGCCGATGTTCATCGGTAGAAAGTAGATGCTGTTCACATGGCGGCCGGCCAAATAGTTGAGCGCGCCGATGATTGCGCGCCCTTTGCCGTCCGCCCAATCCGGATCTCCGGGGCGCCAATCTTCTACGTGAGCGGCATAGCGGTGCGACGGCGGGGTATTGTTAAAGCCGACATAGCCCAGGAAATCCTCGGGCTCGTCGGTGCCCCCGCGCAGCCAGTAGGGGCCGTCCTGAAATTTCAGATAGTGCTTGCCGACATAACGCAGCGCGCCCCATTTTAAGAATCCTGGCGCCTGCGGATCGCGCGGCGCGACGTCGATGGTACCGGTCAGCGGGGGCGAGGTCCATGCTGCGCCTGCCTCGGGCTCGAGTTGAATGGCAACGCCC
Organism: Pirellulales bacterium; assembly: GCA_036490175.1. Lineage (NCBI taxonomy): Bacteria > Pseudomonadati > Planctomycetota > Planctomycetia > Pirellulales > Pirellulales bacterium. Next base: position 41,668 of record DASXEJ010000095.1, read on the forward strand.
GCGCCCTGCCGGAAGCTGGCCGTGTATTGCCAGCGGCCCGCCGCCGCGGGAGTGAACCGCACGCGCCATACGTTTCCTTGCGGCCCTCCTTGTCCGTCGCCATCAAAAAAACCGGGCACGCTCAGCCGCTCGCCCGATGGCCCAACGAATGTCGCCTGCAAACGGAAGTCGAGAAAAGGATTGGGTGATGTATTGGTCTCGGCGGCCTGCGGACCTGGCATGGTCAGTGTGATCGGATACCAAACGATCGGCTCTCCCTCGACGACGACCTGTGCCGAGGCGGCACCGGCCGTTAACAATAACGATGCGAGTATGAATCTTGCCACCAGCACAGGTTTCTCCTCTTTGCGATGCGGCCGGGCGGATTGCGCGAACTTCTCACGAGCGACCAAGGCGCGTGATGCTCTCATTGGTCGGGCGTCGCGGCGGGGGTTGCGGCAGCCACGATCAGTTTCAGCCGCTCGTTCATCACGCAGTCGGACTTGCCCGGTTCGATTTGCCCCCAATCCGCCTCGGCCGCCACGACGACCAGCTTCAGGCTGGGGATGATCAGCGAACAGTTGCCGCGATGCCCAAGTGACATGAAAGCGTCTGGCGGGGCGTCGGGCCAGGTGCGACGGTCCATATGGTCGCGACCGGTGTCGTTGAACCACCAATTGAATCCATAAATGCCGGCGCCGAAATTGCTGCCGTGCTTCGACTCGCCGCCGTAGCTGCCGATGCCCAGATAATCATTCGTCGCTGCATCGACAGACACTGGCAGATCCTTCGGCACGCTGGGGTGCATGTACTCGTCAAAGTATGCGGCCGGCAAAAGCTGTTTGTCCCCCCAGCGCCCGTGGTTTAGCCACAACCATGCGATGCGGGCAAAATCGCGGACCGAGGCAATCATCCGGCGGTTGGATTTGCGGAACGAAAACCGATCCTCCAGCCCGAGAGCGCCAAACCGTTGTGGATCATGAAAGACCTCTTCCGGCACGCCTTGGAATACCTTGTCGAACAACGTCTTCTGATAAAGCTGAATGGCGTAGTCGTTATAGGCCCACGCCTGGCCGGGCTCTTCGGGGCGAGCATAGCCGCTGGTCATGCTGGCCAGGTGCCGGAACTTCATCGTGCGATCTTTGGGGAGCAGGTCCCAGCCGAAGTCGGCAATCGGCTGATCGACGCTGCGGACCTTGCCCTCCTGGATGGCGAAAAACAGCAGCGTGCTGAGCACCGGCTTGGCCGACGAGAAAACGTCGGACTTCTCCGATTGCGAACCCCAGGTCTTGACGACGTAACCATCTTTGATGACGCAGCCGCGACTGCCAAGTGCCGTGGCCACTTCATCGAGGAGAGCAGCAGAGAGCCCCAACTCGGCCGGTGCCTTTGTCTGCCAATGTTCTGCGGGGAAAACGGTTTCCGCGCCGCTGACCTCCACACTCAGGCAAGAAAGTTGGGCGGAGCAGATGAGTAACGCCATTGCGAAAGTTCGCGGACGGACTCGTTGACGATAAATATTCATTGAAGGAGCTCTCATTGACGAAATCGTGCTTGTCGGTCCGAGAGAGGGAAGCTCGGGCAGCTTTTCACAGCCACCAGGCGAAGCGATCATTGCTTAGCGGGCTGCGTCGCGAGCCACTCGTCATAACCTTTGTTCTTGCGATCGCCAAGGTACTTGTAGGCGTCGAAGATCGCTCCCTGCCCCAGCGTGCGAGGATCCTCTTCGGCGCGGAGCATCGTTTCCAGCCGGCTTCGCAGCGCGCGCAACGCGTCTTGATGCTTTGGATCCGTGGCAAGGTTGTGCAGGCATGCCGGATCGTCGGCGACGCGATACAACTCCTCGGCCGGACGTTTGCCGAATGCCAGGTCGTAGTAGCGTCCACGCGTTTCGACCAAGAGCGTCTTGGTCGGTCCGTCGTCGCAGTTGCCAAGCCCCGTCTCGGGATTACAGGCGGGCCAACGGTCGGGCTCGAAATTGTGGACAAACAAATATTCGGGTGTGCGAATGGCGCGGACCGGATAGCCCTCGTCATGAGGTCGGCCCAGATCGTGCCGCTCCTTGCCGATCAGCATCACGGTCCGCTGTGGATCGACCAGGCCGGATTTATCTGAAGTGAGAGTCTCCAAAAAACTACGGCCGCTCATCTGCGACGATGGCGGCAATCCGGCTGCTGCCAGGAAGGTGGGAGCGAAATCGCGCACATTGATAAAGTCGTCGATCACGCGGCCGGCCGGCACACGTTTGCCCCAGCGAATGGCCAGCGGCAGGTGAAACCCATCTTCGTAGATTTGTCCTTTGACGCGCGGGAAGGGCATGCCGTGATCCGACGTGATCACAATCAGCGTGTTATCTAATTCGCCCGCCGCCTCGAGCACCGCGATCGCGCGTCCGAACTGCTCGTCGCCCCATTCGACTTCTAGCGCGTAATCCAGCAGATCGCGTCGCACGATATCGTCGTCAGGCAAATACGCCGGGACGACGGCATCGCTCGGTTGTCGTCCAGCGCGCAGGCCCGCATCACGATCGTAGGCGCGATGGGGCTCAGTGGTCCCGAGCCAGAAGCAGAACGGTTGCCCTGCTTTCCGTTCGGCCAGAAAATCAGCAAAATTTTTGGCCAGGTCGCGGTTCGAAACATTTTTTAGCGGGGGCGTAAGCTGGCGGCGGTTGTATTCGTGGCCGGCCGGGTTGTGTGCGAAGCCGCCGTGCTTCCAATCACCGGGCCCCCAGCCTTTGCCGGTGCAGCCCACGTGATAACCGGCCTCTTCGAGCAGCGAGGGATAAACCGCGAATTTGGAAGGGAACAGCCCAAAATGGCAACTCGCTTCTTCCAACTGCCAGGTACTACGGCCTGTCAGGATACTTGCGCGACAGGGACTGCACTTTGGATTGTTCGTGAAGCAGTTTCTGAATAGCACGCCCTCGCGTGCCATCCGGTCGAACGTAGGCGTTTTGACCCATGTGCAGCCAGACGCACCGGCATGCTGCCAGCCCCAATCATCGGCGATCATAAAGAGAATATTGGGGCGCTGCGGATGAGTGTCGTCCGCGCTGCAAGGGGGCGGCGTTAGGACCAACGACAAAAGCAGGCATGATAACAGGCGAAAGTCCGACATGGCGGAGAGCTGCCAGGGGCTGAGTTCTGCGAGACCCGTCGAGCCGAGTCGCACAATTATGACCTCGCCGCGGTGCCGCGTCGAGTTGGCCGACAGATCCCGCACGAAGCGCGATCAGATCGCGAAGCGACGTACGGAACATCAGAACCTGCGGGCAGGCACCATCTCAGGCCGTCACGCGTGCGGCAGAGCCGCGAACAACGCGGCCAGCTCGCGCTCATAATGTCTCCAACGCGCTACCGAGCGCGTGTAGATCGGCTCGCGGACCTGGGTGCTACTGGCAGTGCGGATCGGTCGTTGCGTGCGATGAAACGCCAGACAAGCCGGTTCCCAATCAACGCCGCAGGCAGTCAACAACCGGCGCGCCACGGGCTCGAGATCAGCGACCGCGTCTTCGTAGTCGACTTCATGAATCGTCACGGGTAACGTGGCACGCCAATGTTCCATGATGCGGAGATATTGCCTAAAGCGCGAGGCGATGTCCCCGAAATCGTTGGCCCAACGGACGTCGACAAAATCGGTCATCCAGCACGAGACCGCCACGTCGCGCAGCTCGCGGCGGCAATGGATGATCACGCTGTTGGGGAACATCGTCGCGATGAGCCCCAGGTGCAGGTAATTCTCGGGCATTTTGTCGACCACGCGTTTAGCACGACCGCCGTCGAGTGCGCCGAGTCGCTCTAAGTAATGCCCTGCTAGCAGCCGCAAGCCCGGCGCATTGAGATGTTCGACACAGTCCAGCGGCAGCTCCTGGCGACAGAGAAGCGAAGGCACCGCGTCGAGCGTCTCTTGCGCCAAACGCAGTTCTCCGGCGCCGTGAATCTGTGAATGGCTGGCCAATACTTGTTCTAGCAAGGTTGTGCCCGAGCGTGGCAGCCCAACGATGAACACGGGCCGGCCAGTATCGAGCCCCGCGCCGGCCATGCGAGCGAAGAACGGTCGATCGAAGGTCCGCATGATATGGTCGACGAATTGCGCATGGTCGGCCGGGCGATAGGCGGCGTGATCAGGACGTGAATTCCGTCGCAGAGCATTGGCCTGTTGCGCCAAATCCGCAGCGCGTTCGTACTTGTTCTGAGCATCGTAGACATGTGCCAAGGCAAACGACAATTCAGCGCGCGAATCATCAGAGAGCTGCAAACCAGCCAATAGATTCTCTAGATCCGTGCGATCCGCGTCCGGCAAGCGGCCACGCAGCAAAGTTGCCAGGCGGGCGTGGGGCAGCGGGGAGGTGGGTTGCAATTCACGGGCGGCGCGGAATGCCTGTTCCGCCGCAGACAGCTCGCCCAGTTGCTCGTGCATGCCGCCGAGATTCACTTTTGCTTCGGTGAATTCGGGGCGCAGTTCCAAGACGCGCCGGTAGCAGGCCGCCGCTTCCTGGAGCCGGTCTTGGTCCCGCAAGACATTTCCCAAGTTGTTATGCGCCTCGGCGAAGTCCGGCTTGATCTGCAAGGCGCGATGAAAGCAATCGACTGCTTCCGGCAACTGTCCCTGTTCGCGCAAGGTGTTGCCCAAGTTGCTGTGTGCCTCGGCAAAGTCCGGTTTGATTGCGACGGCCCGGCGGTAGCAGGCGATCGCTTCCTGCTGGCGCCCTTGTGATTTGAGGCAATCCGCCAGGTTGTAAAGTGCGTCGACGTAGTCAGGTTGAAGGGCGAGCGCCTGGCGATAGCAAGCCTCGGCCTCGGCCAGCTTGCCTTGAGTGTACAGGGTGACACCGAGATTGTTGTGCGCCTCGGCATAGGCTGGTTTGATTGCCAGCGCGCGGCGGTAACAAGCTACCGCATCGTCGAGCTTGGCTTGGATTTTGAATGCGTTGCCCAGGTTGTTATGCGCCTCTGCGAATTCAGGCCGCAGTTGCAAGGCCCGACGGTAGCAAGCCACTGCGTCGTCCACCTTTCCCTGCGCCTTATAGAGGTTTCCCAGGTTGCTATGCGCCTCGACCAAGTCGGGCTGAAGCGCAAGCGCGCGCTGGTAGCTGGCGGCCGCTTCGTCCCCATGGCCGAGCGATTGCAGGGCATTACCGAGATTGATGTAGAAAGGGGCCGCGGTGGCACGGAGGCCAATGGCGCGCGAAATATATTCGACGGCCCGCTCGTGTTGGCCCGATTCGTGCGATAGCACTCCCAGCAGGTGCAACGCGTCGGGCTGATCCGGGTCGGCGTCGAGAACCTGCCGATAAAGCTGCTCGGCCTCGGCTCGACGCCCGGCCAGGTGATGTTGGAGCGCTATCGAGAGCGCTTCCAAGATTGTGGCCATAGACTCTTTCTGACGCAAAAACGGTTTCGGCTACTCCGCTTATGGCCACGATACCCCGCATGGTCGATTCGATGAAGTCCCCGCCTTAGGACCATGTAGGGCGGTGGCATGTCGCGCGCCGGCGACGATCAGGATTGCCAATGGTGCCGCATGGCTGCGCGAGCAACACATGGCGGCGCGGTGGGGGCCTTTACTTTTCCACGACCTTGACGTCCCCCGCGTCGTTCAACTCAGACAGATCGCACTGGATCACGTCCTCTTGCCCAGTGAAGTCGACCCACGCACCATCCTGCTTCTTTTTCAGCACCTGGATCCAGCCGTCGGCGCGTAGTCCGGTTTGTACGGCGGTCTTGATCGACTTGCCGTTTTCGTACAGGTAGCAAGAAATCTGATTGCCTAGTTCGACGACGGTCGCTTGCGGTATGGCGAGCGCGCCCGGCCGCTCGATGACCACCGTGCCATAGGCGTACATTCCCGGCAGCAACTTGGCGTTGGGATTCGACAGATCGATTTCAGCCCGCAATGTGCGGCTTTTCATGTTCAAGGCCCACGACGATCTGGTCACGGTCGCGGGGATATCGTCATTTTGAAACGCCGCCACACGTACCGTGGCCTTGGTGACTGGGCGGTCGTCGCCCGCTTTGCTGTCGACCTCGCTGACGATGTAGTTCGCTTCGGATTCGGGGACGTCGACGTAGATCCGCACGATGTCCGTTCTGGCCAAGACGTAAATCGGAGTGGCGCGGCTGGCCGCTTGATCGGGCGAGCGGCCCGATGCCGATGGATCGCCGGTAGCCGGCAGCACGAAGTCGCCTGTATTGGCGTTACGCAACACGACGATACTGTCGTAGGGCGCCGTGAGCTTGGTGTATCCATAGAGGGCGCCCACGCGTTTTTCATCGGCATCGGCGACCTTCAGCCGAGCCAGGGCGACGTCGACGTCGACCTTGGACTTGTCCAAGTCGGCGCCCCGGGCGAGCTGCAGAGCTTCGGCGGTTTTTACGGCCGCATCGGCGGCATCCTTCGACGCGCGGCTCGATTCTAGTTGCCGGCGCGACTCGCCGAGGATTTGCTGATCGATGACCCGCTCGGCCACCATCGTGGCTTGTCGGTCGACCTCGGAATCCCAACGCCTGACGAGCGCCTCGAACTTGCCGACGTCGGCTTGGGTCTCAGACACCTTGGCCACCGCCGCCTTGAGATTGCCATCGGCCACGTCGACCAGCTTGTTCGCTTGCGCGATGAGGGCCTGGTCCATTACGACTTGGGCCTTCTTCAGGTTGTATTCCTGTTCCAACTCGGGGATGAACAGCGTCGCCAGCAGCTCATCTTTCTTGGTGCGATCCCCGATATCCACGTTCCATTTCAGCACGTAGCCTGGCAGCTTGGCATAAATCGCCGTCTGTTCATACGAATCAATGAACGACGGCTGTCCAACCTGGCGCGTCAGATCGCGCTTCTCGGGCTTGACGAGATGGACCGAGGGAATGTCGCTGACGGTGGGCGTGGCGTCGGGCGCTTTTTTGGCGCAACCGATCGTGAGCAGCATCAGCAGCAAGGCGAGGTCATTTTGCTTCCGGATCATAGTGCGGGCTTTCCGGGTCATCGGGGTGTACGGACAACGAATGCGGCGTCAAGCGGCCCATGACAACCACAAAGATCGAAGGAACAATCAACAACGTGGCAATGGTCGAACAGACAAGTCCGCCGATCACCGCCCGGCCCAAGGGGGCCTGCATTTGGCTGCCGGCCTCTAAGGCGAGCGACATCGGCACCATGCCCACGGTCATGGCGCAGGCCGTCATGATAATCGGTCGCAGTCGTTCGGTGGCGCCGCGCACCGCGGCATCGACCGAGGACAGCCCGCCGCGCCAATGCTCGTGGACAAATGTCACGAGCATCACCGAGTTCGAGACCGATACGCCGATGCACATGATGGTGCCCATGAACGACTCGAGATTCAACGTCGTGCGCGTCATCAACAGCATGAGGATCACACCCGACAAAACGCCGGGGACGGCGCTGATCGAGATCAGCGCCAATCGTGGCGATTCGAAATACGCCGTGAGCAAGATCAGGATCACCACCACAGCAATGCACAAACCGCTGGCCAAACCGGTGAACATCTCGACCATCGGCGGGAACTGGCCGCGCGTCATCACACGAACACCGCGCGGAGGCGTGCCGGCCGCCTTGATCGCTGCCGAGACCTGTCGCGACGCCCGGCCCATGTCTTCTCCCTCGACATTGGCCGTGATGCTCACGTAGCGTTGCGACGAAATGCGATCGATCTGCTCCATCATGGTGGTTTCGTGAATACTGGCTACGTCGCGCACCATCAAGTTGACAGAGTCGGTTACTTGTTCGATCGGCAGGGTCGCCACCTGGTCTGACGAGGTCATCTGCTGCGTCGGCACCAGGACTTCCACCTGGTAGTCAAAGCCCGTCTTGGGATTTTGCCAATAGTTCAGCGCAATGAACCGGCTGGATGAAGTAGCCACGATGGCCGCGTTGCCAACCTGTTGCGCCGTCACGCCCGAAAGTCCGGCCTTCTCTCGGTCGATGTCGATTTCGACCGAGGGATAATCCAGCGACTCGTTGAATTGCACATCGCGCAGCCAGGGTATCTTCCGCATCTCGGCGCGAATCCGATCGGCATGCTTCACGGCATCGGGAATGTTAGGGCTGGCCACGACAATTTCGATCGGCGTCGGCGACCCAAAGCTCATCACCTCGCTGACAATATCCCCTGGCTCGAAGCCGAAGGTGCATGTTTTGGCTCGATGGGCCGCGACCTCAGGTGGCACGCCATACTCAAGCAACAGTTTGTTCATGAACGGCGCGATCCGCTCAGGGAGGATTTTGCGCATTTTTTCGCGGAAGGCGTCCAGTTTAATCCCGCCTTCCTCGCGAAACTTGACACGCAGCCAACCGTCGTCAGGACCGCGCATGAAGAGCACGATGTTGTTCATGCCGAAGTTGGGCGCGATCTGGCCGGCGTAGCCCAGGCAGATGTCGATGTTCTCGGCGCCGACTTCTTCTTGCATGATTTGCAGAATCTTGACCCCCATCTGACGGGTGATCTCGAAGTTCGATCCGGAAGGGGGCCGGTAGCGCAGCACGAACTCGCCCGAGTCGATCTGCGGAAACAACTCGGTGCCCAATTGCATTCCACCCAGCGACAACACCAGGCCGCAGGCGGCGAAATAGCCAATCACAATCCAGCGTCGCCAGGCCACGAGCAACGTCACGACGGTTTGGAACTTAGCCTGAACGCGGTCGAACAGGCCCTCTTTTTCCGACTCGTCGTGCTCATGCGGTTTGAGCAGCCACACGCAAACGATCGGCACCAAGGTGCTCGATAGCAGGTACGACGAGATCATGGCGAAGCCGACAGCGATTGCTAGCGGCATGAACAGGGCGCGCATCGGGTCTTTCATTACGAAGGCCGGAATGAAAACCGACAGAATGCACAACATCGCTAGCAAACGCGGTACTGCGGTCTGCACGCTACCGCGCTCCACGGCCCGCGCCAGCCGTTTTGTTTTAGTCATTTGGACGTGAATATTTTCGATCGAAACCGTGGCCTCGTCGACGAGCATGCCGATCGACAGCGCCATGCCGCCCAACGACATAATGTTGATCGTATTGCCGGTCAGCCACAGTCCGGCCAGTGACCCGGTCAACGCCAACGGAATGTTGAGCACGACCACGACCACGCTACGCAAGTCGCGGAGAAAGAGCAGGATCATCAAGCCGGTCAATGCGGCGCCGATGAACCCTTCGGTGACGACGCTCTTGATGGCCGCCCGGACAGTTGGCGATTCGTCAAACTCGAAACGCACCTGCACGTCTTCCGGCACCGCGTCCTTGAAGATCTGCATGGACTTGTAGATGTCGGCGACGACAGTCAACGTCGAGGCCGTGTCCTTCTTGATGATGGGCAAGTACACAGACTTGTGCCCATCGACTAGCGCGTAGCCGTAGTTGACGTCGGTGCTGTCCTGGATGTTGGCGACGTCACGGATGTACAAATTGCGGCCCAGCCGCACCGGAATCTTGCCAATGTCCTGGATGTCGTCGACCAGTGCGTTGTTTGGCACCAACGGCATCTGGTCTTTGATATATAAATTGCCCGCCGGCACGATCGCATTGCCGGCCATCAACGAATTGACGATATCCTGCGGCTTCAGGTTGTAGCTTTGCAGCTTCTGGGGATCGATGTTCACCAGGATGGTGCGGACGTTCGGACCAAACGGCGAGACCGCGACCGTGCCTGGCACGTTGGATTGCACCAGTGGTCGGATGATGTTCTGGGCAATATCGCCGACGAGCCCCAGCGGCGTTTTCTCGCTTGTCAGCACGAGGTAGCCGACCGGCACGCTGCCTTCGTCCATGCGCATGATCATGGGAGGCAAGGTGCCTGGAGGCATGCGTGCCATGGCGCGATTGGCCATGGCCACGACTTCGCCTTCGGCCGAGCCCATGTCCGTTCCGGGAAAGAACGACAGTTTGATCAGTGCCACCTGCTGAATGCTGTGCGACTCGATGTCCTTGACGCCATCGACGTACTGGAACAGCAATTCGAACTGGTTGACGATCAAGCCCTCCATCTGCGCAGGGCTCATGCCGCCGTACTGCAAGAAGACGTAAATGCGCGGCTCGTTGAGCGGTGGAAAGATATCCACGCGCATGCGATTGAGCGCCATCGCACCACCGCAAATCAGTCCCACCACCAGCATCAGTGTGGTGACCGGGTGCTTCATCGCAAAGAAGACGGGATTCACGCAACAGACCTTTCTCGACCGGCAGGTATCTCTCGCGGCAGCGGGGGGCCGCATTTGGGGCAGGCAACGGATGGCAGGCAGCAGGCAGTATCGGCGCGCACGCAGGGCCTCAACAATCGCGCGCGAGCAATGCTCACGCTCGATGCGCAAGGCGCTACGGCCGGAAGCACTTCATGTGCAGGGCCTTAGGAACGTAACACGCACCTAAGGGCCGCGTCGCGAGACCGGGTAAGATGGGCCGGAAATACCGAAAAGTCGTGTCGTATCGCCTGCTTTTATCGGCTCAAGCGGCACGCGCGCAACTTCCGATTCCAACAGCACAGGCCGCATAACCGGTCTGACCGCCCCCCCTCGTTTTTCGGAAGGCGATCCTGTCGTAGCAGGCACGTGTAAAGGTTCCCTAATGGCAGAGACCGCCTCGAAACGCTGCGAGGCGAGGCTGCCGTGCCTATCGGTCTGGCGAGTGCCCAAGTTCCGTCTCTGGCGGCAGGTGGCGCTGGCGACGCTAGCTCTCGTTGGCATGGCACGCATCCCGGTCGGCGCCCTGGCCCAGGTTGTGACTCAGGCGCCGCCGCGCATTCCCGCCGAGGCTGTGCCCAGGCCCCCGCTCGGCCCCCCGGCAGCCGCGCCAGCACCGAGGCCGGCGCAGCCCCCCGCACAGTCAGGGGTTCGCACTGAACAATTTGCCGTGCCCATGACACGCCTGCCCCAAGTGCGCGGCGCGCTTTTGCCGGCGCCAACGATGTCGGATAGCGGTGCCGTGGGCAGCCTGCCGCCGGGTGCTGTGGGCCCCACTGATCGTCCGCTGCCAATCAACCTGGCCACGGCCTTGCGCCTCTCGAACGGACGGCCGCTGATGATCGCCGCGGCGCAAGCGCGCGTGCAGATTGCCGCTGCGCAGGCTCAGAAAGCCAGCGTTCTGTGGTTACCCAGCGCGAATGTAGGCACGGATTACATTCGGCATACCGGCGGACTGCAAGATACGTCGGGCAATCTGCTGGTCGAGAACACGAACTCGTTCATCGCCGGCGGCAGTGCGGTGTTGCGCGTCGCCACGACGGATGCGATATTCGAGCCGTTGGCTGCGCGGCAGGTACTCGCCTCGCGACGCATAGATACCCAAACCGCTCGCAACGAAATGCTGCGGGCGACGGCCGAGTCGTATTTCCAAGTGCAATTGTCGCGTGGCACGTACGCGGCGATGACTGATGCCGATGTCAAAGCCGTGGACCTGGTGCGGCGCGTGCAATCCTTGGCTGGGGGCCTGGTAGCACCGGACGAAATCGATCGCGCGCAGACCCTGCACGCCGAGTTGGAACAATCCGTGCAGGTGGCGCGCCAGCAATGGCGCGTGACTAGCGCCACGTTGACTCGCGTGCTACGGTTGGACCCGGGGGCCGTCATTGTGCCTCTGGAGCCAGATCATTTACAAGTCACGATTGTTTCGCCGGATTGGCACGTCGACGATCTGATCGTCGTCGGACTCAGCAACCGGCCGGAATTGGCTTCGAATCGCGCGCTCGTGCGTGCGACTTTGATACGTCTGAAGAAAGAAAGGCTCCGCCCGCTAACGCCCAGTATCCTCATCACAGGCAATGGGACGCCGGACTTTTATTTTCAGGGTGGCATTTTCGGCACGGGTTCCGGCAATAGCCTGGATCAATGGGCCGGCCGCGGTGACGTCAGTGCGCAGGCCATCTGGCAGTTGGACAACCTTGGGTTTGGCTACGCGGCCAAAGTCCGCGAACAGCGCGGCGAGGTGCAGTTGGCGACGATCGAACTGTTCAACGTTCAAGACCACGTGGCGGCCGAAGTCGCGCAAGCCAAGGCCGATGTCGATTCGGCCACTATCCGCGTCACGCAGGCGGAAACCGGTCTGCAAAAATCGCTGGTCACGTATACCGGCAACCTCAAGGGGCTCGGCCAAACCCAGAGATTTGGCGACGTGTTGACGCTGATCAATCGGCCACAGGAAGTAGTCGCGGCGCTACAGCAGTTGCAGCAAGCGTATGTGAACTATTACCGCACCGTGGCCGAGGCCAACCAGGCGCAATTCCGCCTGTATTACGCGCTGGGCTTTCCGGCCGAACAACTGGCCTGTGTCCGTCCGCTCGGTCCGTTGGAGCCTGTCGATTCGTACCGTGGGCCGGCGCTACCCAACGTGCCAATCCAATAAAACGGCACAGCCCGATGGCGCCGCGCAATGATTGCCTCGGCGTCTGCACGACGGACTAAGAACAAGTCTTCAAATTGCCTGAATCGATGAAAAACGTTACGACTCCGCCCTCTTGGTTCTCAAGTCAAGGAAGACGGAGCCGTAACAATGAGTGCGAATTATCCCAGCGATTTGACGGACGGACAATGGCAATGG
>DASXEJ010000096.1 GCA_036490175.1 Pirellulales bacterium
CCGCGACCAGCTTAAAGCTGGCCTTCTCCAACCTCATTTTGCAAACTTTTGTTCCTGTCCCCTCTAACAGCTTTTTTATCAATAACTGCTGGTTTTCAGGCATTAGGGCACCAAGATATACCGCCGTCAGACTCTCGGGAGGGTAGTTCAAGGGACAGTCGCCTTTGGAATGTAGGATTCGCCATTCCTTTTCATACGCCCAGCACTCCGCCTTAATTAGCCAGAGGTCAATTACGTTGGCTAACGCATCATCGGCATTGGCGAGAATCTTGTCCGCATCAAGAACTGGAAAGCAGTCACGGTACTTTACGGCCGCCAATGCTCCTTGGCCTAATGCGATGGTATTGGAAAACTCCATACAGAGGCCAAGGTGTCCGTTTGCGTAGTGAGACCACATTAAGAGATGGTCGCTCAACTCAGAAAAGCAACAGACTCCCTGTAGGACGTTCCCAATGGAATTGCTGATTGAAGTCTGTAGCGCATTCATGGCTAACTGCTGGAGATAAGCCGCGTGGCTTTTGTCCATCTGAGCAATCAACTGAATGGCCTCAGGATTGGTCTTCAGAATCCGTTCTTGAACTCTCTCCGTCGTTGGATCGGAGAGAACAATATCCAAGGCACAATCAAACGGATCATTGAAGCTTCTGAGATTTGCAAACCAGAGACTATTTGCCGCGAGTCCGGCAATATCCTGTAACGTGCCGGGGCGATACCGATAAAGCTTGCTCGGTTATTCCATCGCGTCTTCTCCAAACAGAACGAGCCGCCCAATCTGTCGGGCGCCTTAGGCGATTCTCAATAGCGATCGGTCACGCGGTCGTTTCATCCCAACGCCCGTCATTCGCATTGTGGTCATTGCGTGAACCTTGCTCGCCTTGTCAAAGACCGCACGATTCGATACTGCCTTTCGTGTGCCCGTCCCCCATTTCGAGTGGGGCGGTTGATCTCCACACTCCATGACAGATGCGAGTGGAAAGGCGTAAAAGAGCAAGGATCTCTCCAGACTCAAAGATGCTCAGTCGCCCAGGCCTGCCAGATCGCACAGTGCTGCGTGGGCAACGGGCTGGGGGCAGCTCCAGACCAGGAAGAATAGCGCCTCGCGGCACCAGCGACCGGCCGGATGCCCTATGACATAGCCGGTTCCCTTGGCTGCGGTGAGCGCGGATTGCGTGGCCCGCAAGGCCAGACTATTCGCGCGAAAGCGCAGGTCTTGGCTGGTGCAGGACGTGTCGCCAGCGGCCAACGAGCAAAGATCTCGCGTGGCCTCGTCCGCATCGTGGCGCAATGCGGCCGTTGGCTTACGCAGATCTTCGCGCGCTATAGACTCGGCTTCCAGGTAACCGATCGCGCTGCGCGCCAACCCGATGGCCAGGGTTGATGTTTGCAATCCGCCGGTATTGCCACCGATGCCGCGCGCCATGACGTTTTCGGTCGGCCCGGCCAGCAGCCATTCATGCGCGACGGCCACCTGGCGGAATTGGATCGCGCCGGTGTGACTGGCCGAGAGTCCCACCAATCGGGCCGGCTCGTCGGCCGAGACGCCCGGTGAGTTCGTGGGCACGACAGCCAGAATCTGCCGGCCATCCTCCAACGTGGCGCCCGTTACGATTGTGTTAGCATGGGCGCCGCCGGTGACCCAGGGACTAAACCCATCGAGCAGGAAGCCATCGGCGGTTTCGACGGCTGCCAGCACCGGCCGCGCCAGATGCCGGCGACTGGTCGTGAGATGCGAGATGCCGACCGTGGAAAACGTCTCGCCCGATACGAGCGGCGGCAGCAGTTCTGCCTTGCGGGGGCTGTCGCCGTCGGCGATGCGCTGGCAGGCGCCGGTGCGCTGCGTGAGGATGAAAGCCGTCGTCAGGCAGGCTTCGCTGAGACGCAAATAGCCGCGAATCAGATCGGCGTCGTTCCACTCGAGCCCGCCCCACGCCTTGGGCAAAAACCAACGGTAGACGCCGTACTCGCCGAGCAACCGGAGTTGTTCGGCCGGCCAATGGCCGGTCACATCGAGCTGGTCGGTTCGCGCCGCTAGCTCGCGGCACAAGTCGTCGAACTGCGGATCATCGGGAGCAGTAATCATGACAGCAGGGAACCTATTGTTTTTCTGATTTTTCCCGCACCGGCGTTGTCGTGGCGCGCGGTAGATGGGATCGGCTGCGGCGTACGCCGGAGTATAGTCGCCTCAGGAACGCAGCGATCGCGTGGGGGCCCGGTTTCTGGCTGGCAATGGGGTCGCTTGGGCAATTGTAAATTGATACAATCAGGGACTTTGTGTGTGGGCATGCCGCAGGAAATGGCCTGTTAGTTGAAGGATCAATATCCGATGAGCCGGACGGAAATCGCGCCCAGCAAATCCCTGGAAGGTCTGTCCAAGGGAGGAGTCGACTTCGAATCCATCTACGACAAGTTGTTGGCCATGGCCAACAACTTGTGGTGGAGCTGGCACCCAGAGGTCGTGGAATTATACCGTGACCTCGACCCGATCCGCTGGCGTCAATTGGACCACAATCCGATTGCGCTGCTGGGGGAGTTTACGCCCGAGCGACTCGAGTCGCGAGCCAGCGAACTGGTGCTGCACAGCCGCATCAATCAGGCGTTTCGCCGCCTCAAAGAATATCTCGCCACCCAGAACGATTGGGCCATGACCCATACCGGCGTACTGGGGGCCAAGCCGGTGGCGTACTTCTCTGCCGAGTTCGGCATTCACGAATCGGTGCCGATCTATTCTGGCGGCCTGGGTGTACTGTCGGGCGATCACGTCAAAAGCGCGAGCGACCTGAGTGTGCCCTTCGTGGCCGTCGGGCTGTTCTATGACCAGGGCTATTTCAAGCAGCACCTGGACATCAATGGCTACCAGGTCGAGGAATACATCGACACCAAGGTCGAGAATCTGCCGATGCGGCCGGCCGTGGACATACATGGCAAGCCGATCATGGTTTCGATCGATACGCGGGCCGGACAGTTATTGGCCAAAGTCTGGTTGATGCACGTCGGCCGCGTGAAATTGTATCTGCTGGATTGCGACGTTGACGGGAACCGCCCCGAGGATCGCGAGCTGACCAGCCGCCTGTACGGCGGCGATCATCGTACGCGCATTCGCCAAGAGCTGGTGCTGGGCGTGGGGGGCGTACGTGCCTTGCACGCGCTGGGCATAACCCCGGGCGTCTATCATCTCAACGAAGGTCACAGTTCGTTTGCGTCGTTGGAAGTCATTCGCGCGATGATGGAAAACGACGGGCTCAGCTTCGATGAGGCGCTGCGCGACGTGGCCCAGCACACGGTGTTTACGACACATACCCCGGTGCCGGCCGGACACGATCGTTTCGACGGCGGCCTGATTGAAGAGCATCTCGGTCCCTTGCGCGATCGATTGGGCATCTCTTTCCAACAATTGATGGGCCTCGGGCGCGTCGAGCCGCAAAACGAGGGCGAAACCTTCTGCATGACGGTGCTGGCGCTCAAGCTCTCGCGGCGTGCCAACGCAGTCAGTGCGCTGCACGGCCACGTCTCGCGCCGCATGTGGGCCCACCTCTGGCCGTGGCGCGTCGAGGAAGAGATTCCGATCGGCCACATCACCAACGGTGTTCACGTGCGCAGCTGGCTGGCCTGGCAGATGCAACAGCTGTATGACCGCAAGTTCGCCGTCAATTGGTTCCTGCGAATGGGCGAACCCGAGGTCTGGCAGGACATTCACAAGGTCGATCCGGGCGAGCTGTGGGAAATTCACCACACGCTGAAGAATCTGCTGTTGTCGTTCGTGCGTCGCCGCGTCAGCCGGCAGCGCCGCCGGCGCGGTGAGACCGACGAATCGATCGAGGCAGCACGTAACATGCTCGATCCGAACATACTCACGATCGGTTTCGCACGGCGGTTCGCCACCTACAAGCGGGCCGATTTGATTTTGACCGATTTCGACCGCTTCTGTGATCTGATTTCGGATCCAGAGCGGCCCATTCAGATCGTCTTCGCGGGCAAGGCGCATCCGGCCGACGAGCCCGGCAAGCAGTTGATCAAAAAGATCTCGAACCTGCGTCATGACGAGCGCTTCGCGTCGCGCGTGGCGTTCATCGAAGATTACGATATCAACGTCTGCCGGCACCTGGTGCAGGGCGTGGACGTGTGGCTGAACAACCCACGCCGGCCGCTCGAGGCGTCCGGAACCAGCGGGCAGAAGGCCGTGCTCAACGGCGGCTTGAACCTGTCGGTGCTGGATGGCTGGTGGGCCGAAGCGTACGACGGCTCGAACGGTTTTGCCATCGGCAAGGGGACGAGCCACGCGTCGGACGAAATCAACGATCGCCGCGATGCCGATGATCTGTACCGCGTGCTGGAAGAAGAAGTGATACCGCTGTATTACGACCGCGACGTTGACGGTCTACCCCGCCTGTGGGTGCGGCGGATGATGAACTCCATTGGCTCGCTTGCCTGGCGATTCAGCGCGCACCGCATGGTAATGGACTACGTCCGCCGCTCGTATCTGCCCGCCGCCGGCGGCGTAAGCTGCGAGATGAGTGTCCGTTAACCGCGATTTTTTCTAGCCGCGTCCGATTTTTAACGGACGCGGCTTCGTTTTCTGTTGGGAGGCAATGCTGATGTCGATTTCGGAATTCATGGATCATAACTTTCGGCACTTCAACGCGCGGGAAACCGTCGATGCGTCACGTGCCTGGAAGAAGCATCTCGAAGCGGGCGGCAAGATGCTGCTGGCCATGGCCGGCGCCATGAGTACGGCCGAACTGGGCGTCTCGCTAGCCAAGATGATTCGCGCCGGTAAGATCCACGCCATTTCCTGCACGGCCGCCAACTTCGAGGAAGACATCTTCAACGTCGTCGCCCACAGCGACTATCGCATGGTGCCGCACTACCGTGACCTGTCGCCGGACGACGAAGTGCAGTTGCGCGACGAGGGCTTTAACCGCGTCACCGACACCTGCATTCCGGAAACCGTGATTCGCCATATCGAGGGAAAGCTGCTCGAATATTGGTGCGAGGCCGGCGAGAAAAACGAATCGTACTTTCCGCACGAGTACTTCTTTCGCCTGATCCGCGACGGCGTGCTGGAAAAAGTGCGGCAAGTTCCCAAAGAGCACTCCTGGGTATGGGCTGCCTACGACATGAAGATCCCGGTCTACACGCCGGGCTACGAGGACTCGACGCTGGGGAATATCTTCGCGGCCCGCGTCCTCGAGGGGAAAGTCAAAAGTCACAACGTCATCAAAAGCGGCACGGCCCAGATGGAGCACCTGGTGCGGTGGTATCTGGAGACGGTGAAGACTTCGGAAATTGGCTTCTTCCAGATTGGCGGCGGCATTGCCGGCGACTTTGCGATCTGCGCGGTGCCGCTGATCATCCAGGACCTGGAAAAAGACGTCAGCCTGTGGAGCTACTTCTGCCAGATTTCCGACTCGACGACCTCGTTTGGCTCGTACTCAGGCGCCGTGCCGAACGAAAAGATCACCTGGTGGAAGCTGGACCGCGATGCACCGAAGTTCATGATCAACTCCGACGCCTCGATCGTGGCCCCACTGATGTTCTCGTACGTCCTGGGAGAATAATCGGGCAGTGGCGGCCTTTCGCCGGCCAATCTGGGCATCTCAGGCTGGAATTCGGTCTTTCGGGTGTGGTACGATGAGGCCCGGTCGGGATCGTGCGCACGGGGCATTAACGTGCCGATGGTCCTGCCGCCCCGCCTTATAACCGCTTTACCAGGACCAGCCATGTTTCGTGTCCTTGGATCACCACGCAAGCTCTGTGATGGCGTCTCGCGACGCGATCTGCTGCGTGTCGGTGGTCTGGGGCTGGCAGGCTTGGCGCTGCCGGACCTGTTGCGATTGCAGAACGCGTCGGCTTCCGGCGACAAAGCGCAGCCCACCGCATTCGGCAATGCCAAGAGCGTCATCCTGCTGCACTTGTACGGCGCACCCAGCCAGATCGAGTTCGTTGATCCGAAGCCCAAGGCGCCGGTCGAGATTCGCGGCGAGCTGGGCTCGATTGCATCGAGCCTGCCGGGCTGTGACGTTTGCGAGCTATTGCCGAACTTTGCCAGGGTGATGGATCGCACGACGGTGCTCCGCTCAGTGACGCACCCCTATCCGTTGCACGGAGTGGCCTATGCGTTGACCGGCGTTCCGGCGATCGACGCCCCGATGGAACTAAGTCCGCGCGATCCGCGCCACTGGCCGTTTTTTGGCTCGGTGGTGGATTACGTCGAATCGCGCCGCGCGCTAGCGGCTGCGGGAGATGCTCGTCCGGCGCGGCGCGTGCCGAACAATATTGCGCTGCCGTTCCGCTTTAGCAGTCATCGCGTGGGAGAAGTGCCGCGCGCCGGTCCGTATGCCGCGTTCTTGGGAGGCGAATACGATCCAATCTGGACGGATTTCGTCGGCCAGGGGACCAAGGCCTTAACCAAAACGCTGCAGCAGCAGAAGTTCGAGGACAATGATCCTTACATCGAGCTCACGGCGGATAGCCACTTCGTAGTGCCGTCGGCCACGGCCTTGGCCGCTGAGATCACGTTGGATCGGCTCGATCGGCGGCGGACATTGCTCACGCAGTTGGATCAAGCGCGGGCGGATCTGGCCACCAGTGGCGGCGGCCGGCAATTCGATCGTTACCGCCAGATGACCTACTCGCTGTTAGAGTCGGACGATTTGCGGGGCGCGCTCGATGTTCGCACCGAGCCCGAAGCCACCCGCGATATGTACGGCCGCACGCTGTTTGGCCAGGCATGCCTGGGCGCCCGGCGATTGGTCGAGGCGGGCAGCCGCATGGTGACGGTATTTTGGGACGAATATGGGCTGGCCGGCAGCGGCTGGGACACGCATTGGAACCATTATCCGCGGATGCGGCAGGAGCTTTGCCCGGGCCTGGATCGAGCCTGGTATGGCCTGATTAGCGACTTGGACAGGAGGGGTCTGCTCGATGAAACGCTGGTGGTTTGTACCAGCGAGCATGGTCGCACGCCCCACATTGCCAATGTCGAAGGAGGTGGCCGTGACCATTGGTCGCGCGTTTATTCGGCCTTGATGGCCGGCGGCGGCGTGGCGCGCGGGCGCGTCGTGGGTGCCTCGGACAAGCATGGCGGCGATGTGGCCGATCATCCGATCAGCCCCAAGGACATGCTGGCCACGATGTATCATCTGTTGGGTATCGATCACTCGATGATCGTTCACGATACCCAAGGTCGACCGCTTCCGCTGGTCGATGGCGAAGTAATCACGGCCGCATTGGCCTGAATCAGCGCTTCGGCAAAAAAAGTTTTTCTTCTTCGCGGCGAAGTTCTGCGACTGTCTTCTCGATCATGATGCGCGCTGGCGCGAGCGCGATTACCGCGAACTTTTTTTCCGGCGCGACTGCGCACTTGCGCTGCGCATGAAGTGAGCGTAAGTGAAAAACAGCTAATTTGCCGGGGTTTTTCGCAGTCACGACGGTGCGCATCTCAATCGCGCGCGTGCGCCATCGACAAGAACATTGCCAGCGCGCTGGTGCGCGCGCGATACGATTCACACGTCGCGCAACGCGCGAAGGACGCAGCGAATGAAGGCGCGCGACAGTGCGATTAGCGCGGTTTTGGCAAAAATGGTGTTGCACTATTCCACGTCAACCCGTAAAAATGCGTGCATGTGGCAGCAGTGCCTGCTGCCAGTCAATGTAAGCAGGCATCTGCCACGCAGAGTTTTTGATTCGAGGTGAGCTGCGGTCGGAAGAGGATCACTAGGAAGATCCAGGGCACGGCTCACCAGCACCCTATGTTAGGAGGACGTAAAAGTGGCTAAGAAGAAAGCTGCCAAGAAGGGCACGAAGAAGAAGGCCGCCAAGAAGAAGACCGCCAAGAAGAAGTAGGTGGTCCGCGGCCGTGATCGAATAGGTCGTGGCTGCGTCCAAAGCGTAAAGCAACAACGGTGACGAGCCGCCCGCCCCTAAAAGGTGGGCGGCTCTATTTATTGATAGGCGCCGCTTGTTACGCCGTGCATGCCCGCCGGGACCGGATTCTGGCCAGACAGGACCAAGCCGTACGTCCTTGTCGGTAAGGACTTTGCGAGATGCGGAAGCGTCGCTCGATGTGCTACAGGGGCCATCGCCGGGATTTCAGTATTTTCCCGTCTCGGCCGCTCGCAGGCTGGCCCGCATCATGATCTTGCCGGCCTCGAGAAAAGCTACGAAGCGCTCGTCCTTCGTCAGGCCGTGATGGTAGCGATAGTAAATCTGCTGCGCGATCACGGCCGTCTTGAAGAGCGCGTACACGTAATAGAAAACCATGCCTGACATGTCGCGCCCCGTTTTCTCGGCATAGCGGGCCACGAGTTCTTGCCGTGTCAAAGTGCCGGGCACTGTGGTGGGGGCCCAGCGGATGAGCTGCATCTCGGGGGGATCGTCGGCATTGATCCAATAGCAGATCGCCGTGCCCAGGTCCGACAACGGATCGCCGAGCGTACACATCTCCCAATCGAGCACGCCGATAATGCGCGTAATGTCGTCGGCCGAAACGATCGTGTTGTCGTACTTGTAGTCGTTGTGAATCAAGGACGCCGAGGTTTCAGCCGGGATATGTTCGGTCATCCAGCGGCTAATCGGCTCGACTTCGGCGATATCGTGCGTTTGCGAGCCGTAATAACGCTTGATCCAGCCCTCGACCTGACGTTGCATGTAGCCGTGCGGCTTGCCAAGATCGCCCAGACCGATGCCCTCGTAATCCAGGGCGTGTAGCGCGGCCAGGGTGTCGACGAATGATTCCCCCAAGTGACGCGCGACGGCAGGGGAGAAATCGAGGCCCGGCGGAGGATCGCGACGAATGATCACGCCGCGGATGCGTTTCATCAGGTAGAACGGCGCGCCAAGAACGGCATCGTCTTCGCAATACAGTACCGGTTCTGGCGCCGGGGCGAATACCTTGTACAGTTTCGACAGGACGCGATATTCGCGCCCCATGTCATGGGCGCTCTTCACCTTGCTGCCGAACGGGGGGCGCCGCAAAACCATGTCCAGCTCGCCCAACCGCACGGAGTAGGTCAGGTTCGAATGGCCGGCGGGAAACTGCTCGATGGCCAGCGCGCCTGCCACGCCTGGCAAGTGCTCTCGCAAGTAGGCTTCCAATCGCGCGGCGTCCAATTCCTCGCCGGAACGCATGGCTCGGGTTTTGTCCAAAAACTCGCTCACCTGACGAACTCCCGTTACGCTTGTATGGTCTGGGGCAATTGACGCCGCGGCCGCCGGCCAATTTTCCGCCCGGCCACTCTCAGCGGGCGATTACGAGATCTTCAATCCATAGCGGGACAGGACCCGCTTGGCGACCACCATCTTGTGGACTTCGTCGGCGCCGTCATAGATCCTGGCGCCACGCTCGTTGCGGAGGAACGTCGATAGGGGCGTGTCGCTGGTGATGCCCAGGGCCCCGTGAACCTGGATCGCGCGATCGATGACCTTGAGCAGCACGTCGGCGGCGAAGAACTTGATGCACGAGATCTCTTCCCGTGCCTGGTTCATGCCCTGGTTGTCGATCTTCCAGGCGGCTTCGAGCACCATCAGGCGCGCGGCGTTGATCTCGGCGCGGCTGTCGGCGATCCATTGCTGGATAATCTGTTGCGATCCTAGCGGCTTGCCCGGTGCAAGCTCGCGGCTGGCAGCGCGGCGACACATCAGGTCGAACGATCGCTCGCAGATGCCGATCCAGCGCATGCAGTGATGAATGCGGCCTGGGCCCAGACGTTCTTGGGCGATGGCGAAGCCTGCCCCTTCTTCGCCCAACAAATAGGTTTGCGGCACCCGGCAATTCTCGTAGGTAACTTCGGCGTGGCTATCGTAGTCGTCGCCAGCGTGTCCCATCAGCGGGATGTTGCGGACGAACTTGAATCCCGGCGTGTTCAAGGGGACGATGATCTGGCTGGCCCGCTTGTGCGGAGGGGCCTCGGGATTGGTCACCGCCATGACGATGGCGAACGATGCCCCGTCGTACGAAGACGTAAACCACTTGCGGCCGTTGATGACGTAATCGCTGCCTTGCTTGACCGCGGTGGTGTCCATCCACACGGGATTCGAACCGGGACGATCAGGCTCGGTCATGGAAAAGCAACTGCGGATTTCTCCTTCGACCAGCGGACGGAACCAGGTCTTCTTCTGCATCTCGCTGCCGAACTGCATGAGGATTTCCATATTCCCCGCGTCGGGCGCCTGGCAATTGAAACAGTAATGCCCGAGCGTGCTTCCGCCCAGCACTTCGCTGACCTGCCCATGCTCGAGCAGCGACAGCCCCATGCCCCCTTCCTCGCGCGGAATTTGCGGACACCAGAGGCCCAGTTGGCGGACTTTGGCCCGCTTCTCGCGCAGCTTGGGGACCAGAGCCTTGAAGCCGTGTTCGCGCGCCTCGGGCTCGAGCGGGTAAAGCTCTTCCTCTACGAACGCGCGCATGCGCGCGAGGATGTCCTGCATCTTGGGCGAAGTCGAGAAGTCCATACGCGTCCCCCGTGGATCAGAATTGGGCTCAGTGGTGGTTTTTCGTTCGGTGCCGCGCCCTCGCGGGGGCGGGTTTCTACAATCGTCGCATTTCCCACGACGCTGTAAAGCAGTTTCATGGCCTTTAGCGGTAGGTGAGATGCTCTGCATCGTCCAAATGCGGAAACGCGTTGTAGCTGCTAAGCGTAAAGCGCTCGCCGGAGTAGAGAAACTCGCTGAATGCCGCGTTGCGCACCATCCAGGCTAGCTGCAGGGTAGTGCGGTGCGAAGTGTCCAAGGCTCGCTGCATGCACACGCCCACCGGTCCGCCGGAGGTGAACAAGGCAACCTGCCGGCGCGTGCCCGGCAGCGCCACGATATGGTCGAGCGCCTGCTGTACGCGCTGGCAGAACGTGGTCCAGGATTCCACCTCGGGCAAATCCAGCTCACCGTGAGCCCAGCGATCGATGACGACTTCGTATAGCTTTTGAAAGGTGCGTATTTTTTCCGCCCGGTCGCCGGCACGCTGCACGGCTGCGTGCAGTTGTGCGATGTGCTCGTGCTGGGCGACGAGACCGGGCAGGGCCTGCTTGAGCACGGCTTCGGCCTGATATTCGTCGAGCCCTGGCAGCAGCACCGCCGCAGGCCATGGCAGACCGGCCTCTTGATAGGCCTGGCCGACCAGACGGGCCGTGTCGGCGTGTCGTCGGCAGGGGCCGACAAAGACCGCGTCGAAAACGACATTGCGGCGCGTCCAGTATTGACCCAGCAGGCGTGACTGCGTTTCGCCAATCAGGGAAAGCCGATCGTAGTCTTCGGCAAAGAACGATGCCTGCCCATGCCGCACGACATACAGGTTGCTCATGCGTCACCGCATGTCCGCAGCGCCGACAGCCGCACGAGCAAATCACCAAACCCGCGCAGGGACAATGCCGTGCGAAATAACGTCGCGCCAGGCAACGTCGATCGTCGCACTGGCAGGTTATTGTGTCCTGCAGCGTGAGACATTACGTCATTCGGCATTCGTCATTCCCTAGATCGTGTGACCGCCGTCGACGACGTAAACACCGCCGGTGCAATACGAGGCCGCGTCGCCGGCCAGGAAAATGGCCAATGGTGCGATTTCCTCGGGCTGCGCCATGCGCTCGAGCGGCAACTGCTCGACGAATTTTTGCAGATTACGCGGATCCTCCCAAAGCGCCTTGCTGAACTTGGTCTGCACCAGGCCAGGGCAGATCGCGTTGACGCGAATCTTCGCCGCGCCCCACTCGGCTGCCAGAACCTTGGTCAGGCTAATCAGCGCCGACTTGCTGACGCTATAGATGCCCAACATTGGCTCAGGGCTGATGCCGCCAATGCTGCTGATGTTGATGACCGAGCCGCCGCCGCGTTCGGCCATGATCGGAAACGCGCGCTTGCCCAGTTCCAGCGGTCCCTTGACGTTTACGGCCATAATCTTGTCGAAGACGCCCTCGTCGGCCGTCACGATGGGTCCGAAGACGGGATTGGCCGCGGCGTTGTTGACGATGATATCCACGCCGCCGAATCGCGAGACCGTCTTGTCTACCAGGGCGTGCAGATCACTGATGCTGCCGGCATGTGCGGCCAGCGCGTCGGCCTCGCCGCCGGCCGCCTGAATGCCCTTGGCCACCGCGTCGACGGCCTCCTGCTTACGGCTGCTGACCATCACTTTGGCGCCGAACTCGGCCAGGCCGCGGGCGATCGACTCGCCGATGCCTTTGCTGGCGCCGGTGACGATGGCAACCTTGCCAGTGAGGTTGAAACGTGCTCGAATCGAATCCGACATGGTACATCCCCTCGTATTTCGCCCTGGGCGGTCCGCGTTGCCGTGTCCAAAGAGAGCAGACTAACATCCGCTAACCACGTGAGCAACGAGCGCCAACGAGCGACCATTTGTAGGAACTGCTTCGGTCGGGCGGCTCGTCGCGGCGCTGCGGCATTTCGCAGCGCGGCAACGTTTTAGACACACTGCACGCTCAGTAATTTGCGCGATTGGGCCCGCCAATCGCCACACACCAGAAAGGGCGGTTCGCATGCCCGCGACAAGCTCCGTCCGCAATGTGGCGATCCTAGTGTTTGACGATGTCGAGGTGCTGGATTTCTGCGGCCCCTTCGAAGTGTTCTCAGTGACGGGGCGCAATGAGGATCCCCCTCCATTTCACGTTTACACAGTCGCCGAAAAGTCCGGCACGATCACGGCCCGCAATGGCCTGCGGGTGGTGCCGCATTTTTCGTTGGCCGAGTGTCCGCCGCCTAGCCTGCTGGTGGTGCCGGGAGGCCAAGGAACGCGGCGTGAAATGCACAATGCACCGCTGTTGGCTTGGATTGCGGAACGCGCCACAGCAACCGAGCTGACGTTGTCGGTGTGTACTGGCGCGCTGATCCTGGCCAAGGCGGCGTTGCTCGAGGGACTAGAAGCCACGACCCATCACGGCGCCATCGAACTGTTGCGCGAGACCGCGCCCCGTACCAAGGTCGATCCGCGACGGCGCGTGGTCGATAACGGTCGCATCATCTTGTCGGCCGGAGTGGCTGCGGGCATCGACATGTCGCTGTACGTCGTGGCCAGGTTGTTGGGCCAGGAAAAGGCCGAAGAGACAGCCCGCTACATTGAATATCCGTGGCCTCGTCCAGGCTGGGAGACAACGGGATAGCGGGCGACGGGACAGTTCGCGACGGGACGGCGCGCCCGCGTATCATGGTCCAAGGGACCACTCTGAAAAACAGTTCTGGCCTGAAATGCAGTTAGGCACAACGGCGCCGGCCCATCGACCTGACTTGAACGCGCACCATGTGCGTTGGGCGCAAGCCTGGTTGAGCTCATCGACTCACCCTGGCTGCCCGTCACTACGGTTTGGGGGCCGCAGGTTTTGTGGCCTGAGGTTTGGCGACGGGTGGTTTGCTCGCTGCAGGTTTTGCAGCAGGGGACTTCACGGTAACCGGCGCGGCGTCGTCGGCTGCTGCGTCGGGCGCGTCCGCCGGTGCGGCTTTGCGGGGCGCTCGTGCAGCCGGTTTCTTCGAGAGTCGGTCGTACAGCTTTTGCGCTTCGGCCCGGTAGGCGAACGGCGCGTCGCTCTTCAGCGCGATGTCGAGCATCGGTTTCGCCGTTTCGCCGCGATTGCGGTCATCGGCAAAAGTGGCGAAGAAGTAGATGGCGTCGGGAGTCAGTGGTTGCCCGCTGCTGGCGATGGAATTGAACAAACGTTCTGCATCATCCATGCGTCCCAGGCGATAATAGATCCAACCCAGAATCGCCGCGGATTCGGCATCGCGTGATTGTCTGAGCGTGGCGTCGGCCAGCGTCATGGCACGCTTGCGCTCGTCTTCGCCGATTTCGACCAGTGCCAAGGCCAACTCATTGGCGACGGCGCTGGCGCCGGGAGTCTCGAGGTAGGATTTCTCGAGATACTTTTGCGCCGTGGGATAGTCTTTGGCAAACCGCGCGATGCGGCCAGCAAGCAGCAACGCCTCGGGCGAGTTGGGGTCAATGGCCAGCGCCTCGTCGATTTGCGCCTTGGCTTCGTCCAACTGACCGATGCGCAAGAACCAGAGCGCCACTTCCAAACGAGTCTTCAACTTCTTGGGCTCGCTGGCGACGGCCAATTTCATGTACTTTTCGGCATTGGCCCGGTCCTTGGCATTGTCGTACAGCTGCCCAAGCGTGATTTCGGCCGAGGGAATTTCCTCGTCCATGCGCGAGGCCGCTTGCAGCTCGGCGTAGGCTTCTTTTTGCTTATCCAATTCGAACAACGCCTCGCCCATGCGATAGTGCGCGATGGCCGAATCCGGTAGAGCCTTGAGCAAATCGGCCAGGAGCTTGCGGGCATCCTCCCAGCGCTCTTGGCTTTTGGCGGCGCCCGCCGCATTCAAATAGGCGCGCTTGCCGAGATCTTTCTTCCGTTCGGGATCTCCCTTAAAGGCCTTGGCCAGTGGGATCGCCTTGTCGGACAAGAGTGCGGCGTCGGTCCAACGCGCATCTCGCAGTGCGATTTCCGCCATCAATAGAAAAGCGTCGGGATCGTTGGGATTTTCGGTGACGGCCTTTTCCAACTGGACGCGCCCTTCACGCGGACGATTGGCAGTGAAGTATGCCATTGCCAGCAAGATCCGCCCGCCGGGCAAGTCGGCATGGGCTTTGGCAGCGGCATTGAACGACTCGAGCGCCCCGTCGATATCCTGTTTGCCAAGCTTCTGCCGTGCTTCGTCAAGTTCGGGATAAGCCTTCTTCTCGGCCGCCGCGGCACTATCAACACGGAGCGGCTCAGCCGAAGCCGGGCCGGCAGTCAGTCCGCCCACGCTGAGGGCGGCTGCGACGAGCAACGGGTACGTCGACAGCGGTCGGCTGCGTTGCCAGCCCGCGCTGCGCCGCGGCCACGCAGTCAAAATCAAAACAGTCGACTTCGAGCGGCACATATGTTGATCCTCGCGCGGGATATGAAACCTGGGCAGGGTCCTGATAGAAGCAATTTCGACCCGCGGGCATCGGCGTCACCGAGCCGCGGGCGTATGCCAAGATCAGACCCACAGCTCTGCCACCATTAGACGGGATAATCGATTCTACCACGGTCAATACGGGTTGCCAGCGTGCCCGGATTGAAGAACCAATACGTTTGCACGATCATCGGCTTGAAACTGCGGCGCACGAGCCATCAGCGCTGCGGCAATCCGCACTGTCCGGCCCAGCAATAGTGTCCGGCACAGCAGCACCGTCCGGCACAGCAACAGTACCCGGTCCAGCAACGCTGCCGGACCCGGTAACAATGAACCTGCAAATAGGCTGGTCCACGGCTTTATAGACTGCCCCCTCGGTTTGCCGTTATTCAACCCGCCGTGATTGCGTCCTTACAGGCAGGACCACGGCGCCCGATGACGCCCGTTAGTCAATGGCAACAGGGCCTGCTTACGGCGCGCCCTTGATTTTCGCCAAGGCCTTCTGGGCTGCCTCTTTCGCGATGGGGTCCTTGTCGGCGGCCATCTTCTCGAGCGCAGGAATGGCACCGAATTCCGCGGCATCCGGCCCGATCTCTGCCAGAGCATCCGCCGAAGGAATGCGGAGGTCCTTAATGAAGCCCACCTGCTTTTTCTTGGCCAACTGTTTAACTAGTTCCTTGATGCGCTCGGGGTCCTTGTCGACGGGACCGGGCGTCGGGTATTTCCGCTTGCAGCCGCTCGCCGGCACGATCGCCAACAGGGCCAAGAGCGATGCGGCAAAACCGAGAGAACGAAACAGGCGGTAAAACGACGAGTTCGGTTGCATAATATCCAACACTCTGCTGAGGATTTAGGAATTGCGGGAAAGCACCGGTGAACAGATTTCAGAATACGTCGGCCACCACATGGTTGACAAGACTTGGCTCACACCCCGAGGACAAGTCGCAAGATTACCACGGTTGGATATTCCGTCGGGTAGTTCTCCGTCCTCGGCGAGCGGGCACCGCGGGAGCGTCCGATGCATTCCAGGACGCAGCCATGGCAGCTGAGCAAGCGGAAATGCCTTTGTGTTCTCAGGTGCTCGCCGCTTGCCGGGCAACGTCCTACCAACAACCCGCGAAACTGCCAAACACCATAAGCGATGCTGCCGCCAGTCCACTACGTCAACACCTCTCTGCGATGCCCTGGGGTCAACCCTTTGGATACCGCAGAGAGGCAAACCGCACGTTGATGGCGCTTCTCGCACAACAAATCCCGTATCCCGCACGACCATCGCTGGGATGGTACGGTTTCTACCGTGGTTATGCACTATATCGTGGTGCCGAATCACGGAGGCGAAGCGGGCTCTCCGCCGGCGCGGGTCGACAGTGCCTGATAGACGCCGTAGGTCGGCAGCACGCTGCCGTTGATGTTTTGTGTGGCAAGGAATATAGCGTTAGGGTAATTGCCCGAGGTGATGTAGATAGGCGTTGTACCTGACGTCCCTGTGTAGGGAATGTAGCCGTACTGTCCGTTCGGGGTGCCGTTACCCACGCTGTCGATGGTGGCGGGAATGAATCGCACGCTGCCATCGGCCATCAAGAAGTTGCCCCCGCCAGGATGCGACGAGCGGAAGCTACCGACATAACTGCCGCTTGGTGCGCTATTCGCATTGCTGTTGCAGGCATTTGGTGCAGTGCTTATTGAAACGGCGGCGCCGGCATATGTGTGCACGACCGGGTATTTGTTCAAGGGCTGCATGGTCACCCCGAACGGACCGCCGGCTTTAAACGTTGTGTCAATGCTCGAAAGAGCCTGCGCATTGGTCTGCCCCGCGATCCAGGCCCACACCGGCGGGAACGGCCCCTGCACGCCCAAGGTTGTGTTCGGGTTCTGGAGGTTGAAACCCAAGAACCACTTCGAACCTTGGGCGGCTTCTCCCATCATGAACGTATTGCTGAGTCCATCGGTAATCGCCTGCGCCGCATTGAGCATGTTCACGTCGAACATGCCGCGCTCCCAATTCGGAGTTGCATATGATCCATCGAAGCACATAGCATCGTTGATGCCCTTGGATAGCGCATAGTCGAGCGCCCCGAAATAGCCATTGAACGTTGCCATGGGCCCGGCTTTAGCCAAGGTTCCTTGGGAGCCGGTCGGCGAGGGGACCGGGTAGAGAGCCGATACCGTTGTGGTGCCAAAATCGAGCCACTTGAAGTAGATCGGGTTGTCCTTGTCGTCCGAGGGACAAGCGAACGTCGGTATTACCTGGTTCGCCACGACCTGCGGCTGAAAATACCAATTCGTCGAATAGTTGTACATCGAGGCGGCCGCGCCCTGTTCGAAATAGGGGAGCAGCATCGAGCAGGCGCTAGCGTAAAAATCGGATGTCAAAACGGTCGCCAGGCCGCCGGGAACGAACACTCCGTTGGAGCCGAGATAGTTCTGATGCGCCAGGCCAAATTGTTTTAGATTGTTTTGGCATTGCGCCTTGCGGGCCGCCTCGCGCGCGGCTTGCACCGCAGGCAACAGGAGCCCAATCAAGATTCCGATAATGGCGATCACGACCAAGAGTTCAACCAGCGTGAAGCCGGTGCGGCGCCGCGAGTGCATAGAAGTCTCCCTTTCCCGAGCCATAGGGGGCGTCCCCCCTATTATTAAAAAGAAGATCAGAACGGCCTCCCGAACGGGGGACCTGCCCTGATCGTATCGGGACCAAGGAGCGATTGCAAACTTTTCGTGGAAATTTTATGCACGTTTCGTTACAAAAACGGACGGCAGGCTCAACACCGTGCGCCGTCGCCGAGCGAATGCGCCGCGACGGCCGAGGAAGCACCCTCGAAGTTCGCACGATCGCGATCGAGACGACACGGCGGTGGTCGAGACGGGACGGTCGCGGTCGAGGTGGCAATCATCACGGCGCCAAGCGAAGAGTGCCGTTTCCGGCCCGTCGGCCGTGCGGTGATCGATGCATTTGCCGCGCGAGGTGTGGCGGCGGATTCATACGGTGCCACGCGTAAGCGCCCGCACGGCGGAACGGCAACCGAAAACGAATCCGCGCGGCCAGCTCGCCAAACTGACGAGCTTTCTACGGCGCATTGGCGCGCCCGGCCCGCAGGCTTGAAAAGAAACGCGGCCCGCCCAGCGCATAAAAAAAGCTGGGAACGATCCATTGAATCGTTCCCAGCTCGGGATTCACCATTTAGCCGGCCTGTGGGGACGGGGTACAACTCCGTCCGTGCAGGCCATCGCACTCGTTGCCAGCCACCGCGTCTCTACCCAAGACAGACCCGTGGCGTGCTGCGAGGTTACCACTACGACTTGCGTCGTCTCCAGGCCAACAGCATGCCCAAAGCGGCCATGCCGGTCATCACAAACGTACCTGGCTCGGGGGTGAAGACGATCTGACCAGTAGCAAAGACCAGTGTCCCGCCCGCTCCGCCTGCAGGGTCGGTGCCGGCAAGAGAACCATCAAGGTTGTAGGGGGTATTACCAACGGCAAGGAACTGTCCCTGGCCCAAAGCATAGTTGTCGGGAATATGGACGTCGCCCTTGGCAATGATCTGGGCCAAGGGAACCGTCAGAATGCCATTGACGAACTGGCTAGCCAATGGTGCTTGGTCCAGCACGTTTGCACCTAACGGTCCGAACAGGCCAGTGTATGACATGTCCACACCGGTCGAGCCACCACCGACGATGCCGGTCGCCTCGGGTTGGAAGAGGTAGCCCGTCGTGCCAACGGCCGCACCGGGCCCTTGAGCGTAGACACCTTGTCCACTATTCACCGTGGTGACCGTTCCGAAGGTATCACCCGCGTCATTGAAGCCATTGATGCCTTGTAGCGATGCAGTACTACCCGAGTACCAATAGCTGTCCTTGTACAGCTCGTTCGTAGTGGCAGCGCTGCCGGGCGGGAAGCTCGGGCCACCGGCACCGCCATTGCCGATACTATTTGGGCTGTTCAGGTCCAACGTGTTCCAGGCGGTCTGAATATCAGGCACGTTTGACGCGCCAGCGGCCTGAATTGGGCTAGTTCCGTTGCCGCTGAATGTGATGTTCTGAGCGAATAACGTACTGTCCGGGTTCGCGGCTACGTCAGCGGCAGTAATCTGCACGCCAATCGTAAACGCCTTGGCGCCGGTGATGCCAGGCGCGCTGTTCACGGCCATGACAACCAATTGAACAGCTTGGGCAGAGGTGGCCATCGCCAGAACGACGGCCGCAGCGAGGAAAGCTCTTAATCTCACGGTGTACTCTCCTAAATGGTGACAAACACGAATGCGGGTAGACGATTTTTTTTGATTAATCCCAGCACACTAGCGCTAAGACGAACGACTCGATAAGTAGACGGGAATTACCTAAGGGCATGCTGCAGAAAGGACCACCAAGCTTCGACCGAAAAGAATTCGGTTACAAAGCAAGTTCCGTCATGGAATGCCTTAGGTCGCGGGATGTATCGACTCGCGTCGATTAAACCCGGTCCTGAGGAAGGTGGTCACTAGCACCCTGTAATGGGCGAGGCAGATAGCTCGTGCTGGTTACCGAACCCTGGCGTACTGCCGGGGCCGATATCCGCCTCAACTTCACGTGAGTTTACGTAGACCGGTAACCTGTGTCAAGCATTTTTTTATTAGCTTTGCATGAAGCCCGATTTTGTAGCCGATCCTCAAACAGGCCATATTTGCGGGCTAAATGGCCCCTGGGAACGGCGACGCGGCTCCCTCCGGCCCGATAAACGGTCCGGCCGGCCGTACGGATCGTCCTGCCATCCACCGTTGGTAAGGAGCCCGGGCGGCCCCGCCGCGGTTCAAAGCCCCCTATTCCGCCCAATAGTCGAAGACCACCACCTTTTCGCGGCGATCGCGGACTACTTTCACGTAGTCATCGTGGGCCGGATGCTTCAAGTACGCGTCGCGCGACTTTTCGTCCTGGAAACTGACGACGAAGGCGTGGGTCAGGCCGTCGGACTTGCCTTCCGGGCTGACATTCGTGCCGTGCTCGAAGGCCACGATGCCATCGATTTTGCCTGGCAGGGCTGCGAACGCGTCCACAACCTGTTGCACCTGCGCCGGCGAGACGTCGTCTTTGAACTTGTACAGCACGATGTGTCGCAGCACGCGCGGTTTAGAAATGGCGCCGCCCGCGTCCGTCTTTGTCGAGAGCAGCATGGTAAGGCCCACAGGGAGTGCGATCAGGGCAAGTAGCATGACGATTCGCATGGTGGATTCCTCGCGGCGAGTGAATGACAAAATTGTTTTGACCAGGAAAACCCGGCAAGAGACGTTGCCAAGAGCTTGCCAGAAGATGCAGTGTATCGTGCGCTCGCGCCGCGATGAAACCACCGTCCGTGGTCGTGAAAATGACAGCCAGTAGTGCGAGAGTCCGCGACAGCGCTGCGCTGCTCGACACCTTTATAGGACGTGCGTGCGCCGCCGCTGGCGCGACGGATGTTGCGAGACGTAGAGCCTTGGTGCCGCAGTCTACAGTTCGAGCAACATGCGGGCAGGCTCTTCCACGCATTCCTTGACCGTCTTCAAGAATGTCACGGCGTCGCGGCCGTCAACGACGCGATGATCGTACGTCAGGGCCACGTACATCATGGGCCGAATCACGACCTGGCCCGACCGTGCCACGGGGCGTTCCTGAATAGCGTGCAGGCCCAAAATGCCGCTTTGCGGCGGGTTAACGATGGGCGTCGAGAGCAAAGAGCCATAGACACCGCCGTTCGAGATGGTGAAGGTACCCCCTTGCAGCTCTTCGACCTTGAGCTGGTTTTTCTGGGCGCGCTGGCCGAATTCGGCGATGGCCTTCTCGATTTCTGCAAAGCTGAGCCGCTCGGCATGACGCAGCACGGGCACGACCAGCCCCTTGCCGCCGCCGACGGCGATGCCAATGTCGTAGTGGTTGCGGTAGACGACGTCCGTACCGCGGATCTCGGCATTGACGACTGGCACATGCTTCAGCGCCTGGACAGTTGCCTTGACGAAGAACGACATGAAGCCGAGCTTCGCGCCGTAGGTTTCCTGAAACAGATCGCGGTTTTCGCTGCGCAAGGCCATGACGGCCGACATGTCGATCTCGTTGAACGTCGTCAGCAGGGCCTGCGTCTGCTGGGCCTCGACCAGCCGTTCGGCAATCCGCTGGCGCAAAAGGCTCATCGGCACGACCTCTTCGTCGGCCTCCGCGATCGCGGGCGTGTCGACTTTGATTTCGCCTCCGGCTCGGGCTGGGCGGGTGGAGGGATGCATCTTTCGAGAACCCGCATCGCCGCCCGGAGTCAATCGCCGCGCGGGGGCTGCGGGCGCTGGAGGCGCTATCGGTTGTTTCTCTTGCGATGCCGCGGGCGCGTCCGGCTTGGGCGTAGATGATGTGCTCGGCGCCGTGGGCTTGGCCGCGGCGACTGGGGCGCGCGGTGGTTCAGCCTTGGCCGGGGCTGTTCCGTTGTGGTCTGTCGCAGCCGGTGCCTTTGCCGCGGGCGCCGTAGGGGTGTTAGACGGTGACGCCGGAGAAGATGCCGATTCAGCGGCGTTGCCAGCGGGTGCGGCTGGCGAGCTACTTGTCGCGGCCCCTTTTTCTTCCATATAGGCGATCGTCTCGCCGACCTGGGCCTTTTCGCCGCGCTGCTTGAGCACCTGAGTCAGCACGCCATCGATCGGCGATGGCAGCTCGGCGGTGGCCTTGTCGCTTTCGATCTCGACCAGCGACTCGTCCCGGCGCACCGGATCGCCGACGCGCTTCAGCCAGGCGCCAATTTGCACCTCGGTGATCGACTCACCGACGGACGGTACTTTCAGTTCCAGCGGCATGATTCGCCTCGTTGCAGTGGCTGCACCAACGCTATTTTCCAGGGCTCTGGCCCGTCGGGCGCGAGCCGGCTTACTAAATTCATACGCCGCCGAATGCCGCGGCAATCAATTCGCCCTGCTCCAGCCGGTGGCTGCTGGCCGAACCGGTGGCAGGGCTTGCGCCGGCGCGGCGGCAGATGCCAGAAAACGGCAGCCGATCGAACAACCGGTCGCCGAACTGTACCCGCAAAAACCACCACGCCCCCATGTTTTCCGGTTCTTCTTGCACCCATACCACGGGCGTGCCGTCGCGATAGCCGGCCAGGGCCTCGCGCAGTTGCTTGTACGGAAAAGGGTAGAACTGCTCGATGCGCACCAAAGCCACGTCGTTGCGGGCCAGCTCGCTACGTTTTTGGGCCAATTCGTAATAGATCTTGCCCGAGCACATGACCACGCGCCGCACATCGGCGGCCGGAGTGCCGGCCGTATCGGGCAATACACGGTGGTAAGTACCTGTGGATAATTCCTCGAATGGCGAGACCACGGCCGCGTGCCGAAGCAGGCTCTTGGGCGTCATCACCACGAGCGGTTTCCGCCAGCGGCGCAGCACCTGCCGCCGCAAGACGTGAAAGTATTGCGCCGGGGTCGAGGGCTGTACGATCTGAATGTTGTCCTCGGCGGCCAGCATCAAAAAGCGTTCGAGCCGGGCGCTGGAGTGCTCCGGGCCCGAGCCTTCCAGACCGTGGGGCAAGAGCAGGACCAGGCCGCTGAGGCGGCTCCATTTATCTTCGGCGCTGACCAGGAACTGATCGATAATGACCTGGGCGACGTTGACGAAGTCGCCGTATTGCGCCTCCCACATCACCAGGCAGGCCGGCCGGTCGAGGCTGTATCCATACTCGAACCCCAGGACCCCCGTTTCTGAGAGGGGGCTATTGCAGATTTCCACCGCGGCCTGGTCGGCCGTCAGGTTCGCCAGGGGCGTATAGCGGGCGTCGGTCTCGAAATCGTGCAGCACGGCGTGCCTTTGGCTGAACGTGCCCCGTTCGCAGTCTTGGCCGCTCAGACGAACCGGAATGTGGTCGGTCGCGATCGTGGCCAGGGCCAGGGCCTCGGCCGCTGACCAATCGAGCGGCCTTTCTCCCTGAGCCATTGCCCGCCGCAGGGCCAGCAGCCGTTCGATCTTCTGATGAACGTGAAAATTCTCCGGCACGTGGGCGAGCGAAGTCAGCAGGCCGGCCAGCCGCTCGCGCGTCGCGCCGGTATCGACATCGTCGATATTCTCTTCGCGGCCGCCGAGATAACCCGTCCACACGCCCCCGGGAGGGCGTGGCGGCGGCGCGTAGCCGCGGCTGCGGACGGCCGAGAACGCTTGCTCGAGCAACTCGCGACGCTCGTTGGCGATGCGATCGGCCTCGTCGACCGTGATTTCGCCCAGCAGCAACAGCCGCTCCAGGTAGCTCTCGCTGACAGACTGCCGGTCTTCGATGGCCTTATACAACAATGGCTGGGTGAACGACGGCTCATCCCCTTCGTTGTGTCCGCGCCGCCGGTAGCAATGCATGTCGATAACCACGTCGCGGCGGAAACGCTCGCGAAAGTCCATCGCCAGGTTCACTACCTGGGCAACGCTTTCGGGGTCTTCGCCGTTGACGTGAAAGATGGGGATTTGCAGCATCTTGGCCACGTCGGTGGCGTAGGTGCTCGAGCGTGCTTGCTCGGGAGGCGTGGTAAAGCCGATCTGGTTGTTGACGACGACATGCAGAGCGCCGCCCGTGGTATAGCCTGGCAATTGGCTGAGATTGAGGGTTTCCTGGATCACTCCCTCGCCGGCGAACGCCGCATCGCCGTGAATCATCAGCACCAGCCCGCGGACCCGTTCGGCGTCTTCTTCGCGATCTTGCTTGGCGCGCATCCGGCCCGAGGCCACGGGATTCACGAATTCCAGATGACTGGGGTTGAAGCACAGCGACAAGTGCATGTTGCGGCCCGCCGTGGTGGGGCGCGAGGCGCTGTAGCCGAGATGGTATTTCACGTCGCCACGACCGCGCTGGGCGGCCGGTTCGATGTCCTCGAACTCGTGAAAGATTTCCTGCGGGCTTTTGCCGATGATGTTGGCCAGCACGTTGAGCCGGCCCCGGTGCGCCATGGCGATGACGATTTCGTCGATCCGCTGCGTGCTGGCCTTCTCGATCGCCAGGTCCAACAGTGGAATCAGGCTCTCGGACCCCTCTAGCGAGAAGCTTTTGGCGCCTAGATAGCGCTTCTGGATGAACTCTTCGAAGATTACTGCGTCCGTCAGGTACGTGAAAATTCGTAGTTGTTCATCGCGGCTGAGCTGAATGCGGTTTTCCGAGCTCTCCACCCGTTCTTGCAACCAACCGCGGACTGTCAGATCGTCGATGTGCATGAACTGCACGCCGATGAAGCGGCAATAGGTGTTGCGCAGCCGCTTGAGGATGTCGCGCAGCGTGGCTTCGTCGGCCCCGCCCATCGAGCGGGTTGAAAAGGTGCGATCCAGGTCGGCCGGGGCCAATCCATGAAACTCGGGGTCGAGCTCGGGCAATAAATGCGGAGGTTCGCCCAGCGGGTCAAGCCGGGCGATGCGATGACCGCGCACGCGATACGCGCGGACTAATTGGCCGACACGTTCTTGCAGCACGCCGGCACCCACCGAGGAAACGTCGGTCGCGCCATCGCCATTGGAATGAGCTGTCCCGTGAAACATGCTTTGCGGCGTGAACGAGGGTCCCCAGCGGGGCTCGCGCAGGAAGCGACCGTCGCGGCTGGCCAATGAGGCAAAGTACCGCCGCCAATCGTCGCTGACGCTGGCCGGGTCGCGCACGTAGTCGCGATACAGCCCCTCGGCGAACGCCAGGCTATGACTGTCGAACGGCACGTCTTCGGGTCGCATCGAAAAATCCGGTGGTAACAGTGGCGCCGAATGTCCGCCAGGATGCTGTATTATACGTCGCGCCGCAACCACCTCGGGGGGACTTATCGCGGGCGTTGCTGTCCTATTTGAGCAACTTTTGTCCGCGCCGCGGGATCGTAGCGGACTTACGCGAGGCGCCGCTGATAGAAGGCGGCCTGCGCCAGCGGAGCGGTCCGCCGATTGGTCGCGGCCGGCCGCGTGGGGTGAATCGATCACCCGAGCAGGCTGCGCACTTTCAAGAGCCGTTCACCGGCCGCATGGAGCGTCTCTTCTCGCTTGGCGAACATGAATCGCACCTTGGTCCGGCCACGCTCGCGCGGCGCATAGAAGCTGCTGCCGGGCACGGCCGAGACGCCGACCTCTTGGATCATCCATCGCACGAATTCGGTGTCGTTCCGCCCCGACTGAAAATCTTCGATGTCGGTCATGATGTAATAGGCGCCCTCAGGCTCGTGGAAAGCAAAACCGGCGCGGCGCAGATAATCGACCAGCACCGTGCGGCGCCGGCCATAGTCGTTGCGCAGTTTGTCGTAGTAGGTCTGGGGCAGCGCGAGGGCCGTCGCGCCGGCGACTTGCAGGGGATGCGGCGCGCCCACGGTCAGAAAATCGTGCGCTTTGCGAATCCCATCGGTCACGGTCGACGGGGCGATGCAGTAGCCCAGCCGCCAGCCGGTCATGCTGAATGTCTTCGACAAGCCGCTGATCGTGACGGTCCGTTCGGCCATGCCCGGCAGCGTGGCGATGCTGATGTGCGGCGTGTCGCCAAAGCGAATGTATTCGTAGATTTCGTCGGAGAGGGCGTAAGCGTCGAACTTTCGACACAATTCGGCGATCAGTGACAGCTCTTCGTGCGTGAACACGCGGCCCGTCGGGTTATTCGGCGTATTGACGATGATGGCCCTGGTGCGCGGCGAGAAGGCGGCACGCAGCTCGTCGGGATCAAAGCTCCAATCGGGCCAGCGCAGCGGCACCCAAACGGGCTGGGCGCCGGTCAGCAGTGCGTCGGGGCCGTAGTTCTCGTAGAACGGCTGGAAGATAATGACTTCATCGCCAGGGTCGACCAGCGCCATCATCGTGGCCATCATGCACTCTGTCGCGCCGCAGCAGACGGTGACGTTCTGGTCGGCATCGCACGTGATGCCGTTGAATTCCTGGGCCTTCTTTACGATGGCCCGCCGCAGCTCGGGCACTCCCCAAGTGATCGAATACTGATTGTGCCCGTCACGAATTGCGCGGCAGGCGGCTTCCTTTACCTCCTCGGGCGGATCAAAATCGGGCATGCCCTGGCCCAGGTTGATGGCGCCGTGCTGGTTAGCCAGCCGGGTCATTTCGCGGATCACGGACTCGGTGAAGTACTGCACCCGCTGGGCGACGGGCCGGGGGTTCGTCGCGTCTGATGGCATCGAGTAATTCCGCAATCCGTGGGGCGCTTAATGCTTGACAACGGCATAGTAAATGTTCAGTTTCATGATCGTCGAGCTCGCTTTTATTGGCAAGGCCTCCTGGCCAGCTACTATCTTTGCGTGCAATCATCGCCACCGACGGGCATTGCCGGAGGGGCGCATTTCAGGAGGCTGTTCATCATGACGCGTGCATTCTCTTGCGCCCGCGGGCCCCATGCCGTTGTTCGTTGCGTGGCCGGCTTACCGCCATGGAACGTCACGGCGCTCTTCGTTGCCGTGCTTTTGTGCACGGCCGCAGCGTCGAACGTTTTGGCCGCCGATGCGACGCACCCGAACGTACTGTTCATCGCGGTCGATGATTTGAACCATTGGGTGGGCCATCTGGGGCGCAACAAGCAAACGATCACGCCCCATATCGATCGCCTGGCTGCACGCGGCGTGACGTTTACGCATAGCTACTGCGCGGCGCCGGTCTGCAATCCTTCGCGCGTAGCGCTGTTGACGGGCATGCGCCCCTGGACCACGGGTGTCTACGACAACAAGGGAGACTGGCGACCCTCGATCGCGGCGGATCTGACTTTGCCCACCACGTTTCGCAAGGCGGGCTATTACGTCGCTGGGGCCGGCAAGATCTATCATGGTGGGTTCGATCGTCATAGCGATTGGGACGATTACCTCGAACGGCCGGGACGCGATCCTAGCCCCACCGGCGATACGGGCGTGGGCGGCATTCGCTTCGCGCCGCTGGACTGCGCTGATGAAGATTTGGTCGATTGGAAAAGCGTTGCGTTCGGCATCGAGCAATTGGGCAAGCCGCACGATAAGCCCATGCTGCTGACCATCGGTCTGCACAAGCCGCATATGCCGTGGTTCGTGCCGCGCAAATACTACGACATGCATCCGTTGGAAAAGATCGAATTGCCGCCGGTGCGCGAAGACGATCTGGCCGACGTGCCACCGGCCGGCATACAAATGGCGAAGCCTCGCGGCGACCACCGTCAGATTCTCGAATCGGGCCGCTGGAAAGAGGCCGTGCAGGGATATCTGGCCGCCGTCAGTTTTTCGGACACCATGATTGGCCGCCTGCTCGACGCGTTGGATCGCAGCGCGTATCGCGACAACACGATCATTGTTTTTTGGGGTGATCACGGC
This sequence comes from Pirellulales bacterium, assembly GCA_036490175.1. Taxonomy (NCBI): domain Bacteria; kingdom Pseudomonadati; phylum Planctomycetota; class Planctomycetia; order Pirellulales; species Pirellulales bacterium. The sequence continues at coordinate 27,135 of DASXEJ010000096.1, forward strand.
TGGCACTTGGGCGAGAAGGAACATTGGCGCAAGTTCACGCTCTGGGAAGAAGCAACCCGGGCCCCCTTGATCTGGGTTGTGCCAGGAATGACAAAGCCGGGCGGAGTCTGCGCGCGGACGGTCGATTTTATGAGCATCTTCCCGACGCTGACCAATCTGGCCGGCATCGCGACGCCTCCGCACGTGCAGGGAAAGAGCATTCGATCGCTGTTGAGCGACCCGCAAGCCGCCTGGGACCAGCCGGGCATCACCACCTTCGGCTTCAATAATCACGCCGTACGCAACGAGGGGTGGCGCTATATTCGTTATGCCAATGGCGATGAAGAGCTGTACGACGAAGTTGCAGATCCTTATGAGTGGAAAAATCTTGCCAGCGAGCCGAGCCTGGCCGACAAGAAGCGCGAACTGGCCAAGTTTCTGCCACGCGACAACGCACCCAATGTGAGCGGGCAAGCGGACGAAGGGTCGCCGGACGCCTCGGCCGCCAACCGCAAGGCCGACAAGACCAAACGACACGCCGCGCGCCGAGAGTTGCGGCGGGCCGAACGAAATGAACGATGATGCGATGCGGAGACAGATTCCAGAAACCGAAGCAAATTGGTCAGACCCCCATGACAAATGTTGTGCACACTACGATTTACGGTCTGCTGCTAGCCGGCGCGATCGGGACCAGTGCGAACGCTGCGGACACACAGCCGCCGCCTGAGCACCCGAACATCGTCATTATCTATTGCGATGATCTCGGCTATGGCGATCTCGGCGTGTTCGGAGCGCAGGGCTTCACCACGCCGAACTTGGATCGCATGGCCGCCGAGGGGGTTCGCTTCACGCGGTTCTACACGGCCCAGCCAGTATGTTCGGCTTCGCGCACGGCATTGCTGACCGGCTGCTATCCGAATCGGTTGGGAATCCAAGGGGCGTTGGGGCCGCAGGCCAAGATCGGCATCAACGCTGCCGAGATGACGCTGGCCGAACTCGTAAAGCAACGCGATTACGCCACCGCGATCTTCGGCAAATGGCACCTCGGGCATCATCCGCAGTTTCTGCCGACGCATCATGGTTTCGATGAGTATTTTGGGCTGCCATACTCGAACGATATGTGGCCGCTGCACCCCGACTATCTGGCGACGAAAGGCAGTCCCCAGAAACGGCCCGGCTTTCCGGATCTGCCGGCGATCGAAGGCGACAAGGTCGTCATTCCCGAAGTGACTTCGAAAGAGCAGCGACAACTGACGACCTGGTACACCGAGCGGGCGGTGAAGTTCATTGATCGCAGTAAGGACCGTCCGTTTCTGTTGTACGTCGCTCACAGCATGCCTCATGTGCCCTTGCACGTGAGTGATAAATTCCAAGGCAAGTCGGCCCAAGGAATGTACGGCGACGTGATCGAGGAAATCGATTGGTCGGTCGGCGAGATTCTAGCGGCCTTGGCTCGCAATGGGCTCGACCGCCGCACACTGGTCATCTTTACCTCCGACAATGGTCCGTGGCTGAACTACGGCGACCATGCCGGGTCGGCGGGGCCGCTGCGCGAAGGGAAAGGGACATGTTGGGAAGGGGGAGTGCGCGAGCCGTTCGTGGCGCGCCTGACAGGGTGCATTCCCGCCGGCAGCGTTTGCAATGAGCCAGCCATGACGATCGACCTGTTGCCGACCATCGCCCGATTGACCGGCGCGCCGCTGCCGAAGCTGCCCATCGACGGGCTCGATATCTGGCCACTGTTATCCGGCCAACCAGGAGCCAAGAATCCGCACGAGGCCTACTTCTTTTACTACAACGACAACGAACTACAGGCCGTGATGAGCGGCAATTGGAAGCTCTATTTGCCCCACACTTACCGCACTCTGGCGGGCCGGCCGGGCGGTCACGACAGCAAACCGGTGTCGTACGAGCAGCGCAAGCTGGAAAAGCCGGAGTTGTACGACGTGCAAGCCGACATCGGCGAAACGAAAAACGTAGCGGCCGAACATCCGGACGTCGTAGCACGCCTGCTGCGCTATGCCGAGCAGGCACGCGACGACATGGGGGACAAGCTAACAATGCGCGAAGGCAAGAACCGGCGCCCCGCCGGCCAACTTGATGTATCGAAAGAGTAAGGTGCCGTCGATGAGGTCTGACT
>DASXEJ010000097.1 GCA_036490175.1 Pirellulales bacterium
CCTGTGCAAGGCCAGCGACCCGTCCCCAAGCAAGCGCGCAAACGCCCACCCAGGTCCAGACCCTCTCACCCCCCCGCGAGAGCGCCAACGCCGTACCGACTCTACAATCGGCATTAACATACTCACCCTGAAATCTTTCCATGAGATATTTTCCGCCAGGGAAACGGCATCTCGAACGAACACCTGGCCCTTCGGATTCGTTACAACTACGACGACCCTGCTGGTGATAGCAGCTGAGCGAGATGCGGTTGTCGGTTTGGTCCAAGTCCTTTGCATTTTAGATCTTGATGCGCGCACCGCGAGGTCGTTGACACCCCTGGCAGTGAGGATAGGATGAGTCAAGTACCCGGCAAAAACGGTCAGGCAAGCTACAGTTTCCTTTGGCCATCAGCGCTGGGCCATGTCCACAGTTTTGAACGGCAACCACGGGGCGGAATCACGCTTTGTCGTTCGACGAATTAAGTAGTGCATATCTGCGAGTGCATTCCGGTGGGTTTGGCCCCTTGACGCGAGGCTAGCATTTCCGCGTCAGGGCCCAACCGAAGCCGACTTGTTTCAATTGCCGCCAATGTCAGCGACGCAACGATTGCAGCGCCGCTGGCCACTGGGGCATGACAGACAGGGCACGACAGCCAAAACACCAATACACAGCGCGGATTGGTAGAGAACATCGCTCGTTGCACCCCCGGAGTGAATCATGCGGAGACTCAACGTAAAACTGGTCGTGCTTCTTTCCACGATCAGCGTGGTTGCAGTCGTACTGGTCGCGGTCGTCCATGGTTGGCAAATGAAACGCACCGCACGTGTGTTGCTTGTCCGAGCCAAGGAAGCGCAGACCCACGCTGAAGAAAGCGACGACGACAAAGACCTGGAGTTGGCCGCCTCTCTTTACCAGCAGTATGTGGCATATCGCCCCGAGGATGCCGAGGAGGGTGCGCAGATGGCGCTCCTCATGGCGGACCTTGCCGAAAAGCCTGGCGCGTCCAAGCAAAAGCGATACGCAGCCTACGCGGCGCTTGAGGAACAACTGCGACGGCACACAGAACGAGACGATGTGCGAAGTCGCCTGGTCGACTCGACAATGTTTGGGGGCCGCTACGGCGACGCCATCGACCACATCAATGAGCTGTTGAAGAAAACGCCAGATGACGCGGAACTGCTGACCAAGCTCGGTACGTGCAATTTCGTTTTGGACAACAATCACGAAGCAGAGCAGAGGCTGCAAGAGGCCATCAGCAAGGATCCCCATCAGATTCAGGCCTTTGACCTGCTGGCGACGGTTTTCCGCGAGCGCCTCAATAGCCCGGCTCAAGCCGACGAAATTATCGACCGGATGGTCGAACTAAATCCCCAAGATCCGAAGGCGAGGTTGGCTCGAGTACGTTACGTCGCCAAATACTTCAAAGAAGAAGAGGGACGTGACGTAACGGCGCGCGTCGCACAGCGCAAGGACGATGTGAAGAGGGCTCTGGAATTGGCCCCTGACGAACCCGACTCGCTGCTATATGCCGCGACCGTCGCTCTCGAAGAAGGCAAGACCGAAGAAGCGCGCAGGCTTCTAGAGCACGCGCAGATAGTCGACCCCGAGAATGCCGGCGTGGTGCAGTATCTAATTGCGTTGGATATGAAAGAGGAAAAGTATGACGACATCGACAAACTATTGAAGGGGGGGCCGAAGACAGAAGGATTGCAGCAGATCGACTTCGAATTAAAGTTGCACAATCGCGACCTCGCCGGCGCGAAAAAGATTCTGGTTGGTCTGGAAGAAGACCCCGAAGCATCGCGGCCTCTGGTGGAATTCATGCGCGCCGAGCTCGATTTTCACGAGATGAAATGGATGCAAGCCAGCAAGGAGTTGGAGCGTCTTCGGTTAGTGTTACCCTCCACATACCATGTGCGCATCGATCTGATGCTGGGGCGCTGCTACGACCAATTGCGGGAGCACGATCTGGAACTTCAGGCCTACGAGCGCGCCGCAAACGATCCACGTGGGGGCGTCCCGGCCCATGCCGGGCTGGCAATGGCGCTGATGAAAATCGGTAAGACCGACCGTGCCCTGTCGGGTCTACAGATGGTGAAAAAGCATCAAGGCGTGGACCAGTTCGTACAATCCGAGCAGGCCCGTTCGGCGCTGTTGACATTGCTTCTACAGCGCAACTCTGCGTTGCCAGAAGGCGAGCGGGATTGGACGGAAATCGACGAGATCGTGGCCGCGACCGCCAAGGCGTTCCCCGGGTCGAAGGAATTGTTGCTCATTGAGTCGAGTGTCCGCGAGCATAAAGGCGACCATGTGGCGGCGCGGCAAATACTGCGGGAGGCGATCGAGAAGGCGCCCAGCGATCCCCTCGCGTGGTTATCTTTGGCGAGGCTCGAGTTCCTGGACAGTGGCCCCGCCGCCGCCCTCAAGCTGCTCGACGAGGCGCAGGAGAAAGTCGGCGACGTGTACTCGACGCGCCAGACACGCGTCGTGTATGCACTGCAGCTTCCGGCTGAAGAGGCCAAGGAAACGCTTGCGGCCATGTCGCAGGGACTTGAGAAATTCAACGCGGATGAGCAAGACAGATTGCGCCGCATCATCGGCATTGGATATTTTCGCATCGGCGATCTCAGCAAAGCCCGGGCGATCTGGACCAAGATTGCCGAGGCGAAGCCCAACGATCCGGAAGCGCAGTTTACCCTGTTCGACATCTCGGTGCGCGAAGGGGACGACGCGGCGATTTCCGATAGCGTAGAGAAAATCAAGAATTTGTTCAAAGCGGGCAGCGCCGAAGCGAAGTTTGTCGAGGCCCGTCGGCTGGTGACGAAGGTTCGCGCGAACAAGAGCGGTGACTCGCAAGCAGCGCTCACCGAAGCCCGGCAACTGGTAAATCGCGCGGCAGAGCAACGTCCTCGATGGGCGATCCTGGCACGATTCGAGGGCGAGATCGACTTGCTGGAAGGGCGCTCGGACGATGCAATCACGCATTTGCAACGTGCCATCGAGTTTGGCGACACAGATGTAGCCACGGCGCGACAAATTGCGCAGCTCTTGGTATCGCGTGGTCGCGGCGAAGAGGCCCGCGGCTATATGCAATTGGCCAGCGCCCGAAACTTGAACGGAGATACGGCCGCTTCAGACATGCTGGAAGTCAGTATCGCCATGTCGGAGAGTGATATACCCAAGGCTGTAAAACTGCTGGAGAGCGCCCGAGAGCGAGAACCGGACGACGTGCAAAAAATCGTTCTGTTAGGGCAGCTTCTACCGCAATTGGGACGGGACGAGGATGCCGAGCAGCTATTACGAGGCCTGGTCGACACGCAGCCTCAGTTGCCGCTCGGCTGGTTCGAACTGGTCCGATATCTCAAATTGCACCAGCGCGAGGACGACGCGCGCGCGGTGATTGCCCAGGCCGAAGTGAAGTTGCCTAAAGAGGAGGTCGATTTGGCGGTCGGCCAGTGCTACGAATTGATTGGCGACCTGCCGAACGCGGAAAAAAGCTTCGTGAAAGCGCATGAGGGCGCGGCCGACGATTTGGGCGTGACCCGCGCCTTGGCGACGTTTTACGTGCGCTCGAAACAAACAGAAAAGGCCAGGGAGGAGTTGACCCGGCTGGTGCAGTCCGAGGCCACGAAGGACAGCGACCGAGAGCATATCGCCTGGGCGAATCGCGAATTGGCAGTCATCATCGCCGCCAGTGGCAGCTATAGCGATTTCCAACGAGCGATGGCGCAACTAACCCCGAAGAATGGCAAGGGGCGCGTGACATTGGCCGACAAGGTGGCCATGGCGCGTTTGTTGGCTAATCGGCCGGAGGCGGATTCGCGCATGGAGGCCACGAGGATACTTGAGGAAATCAAGAGCGAGTCGCCGTTGCCCAGCGATGCCCAGCTCATTCTGGCGCGGCTCTATGAAGTCACGGGGAACTGGCCGGAGTGCCGCGACGAGATGCTCTCGCTTGTCGGCAAAAACAAAGATAATGCGACTTACATCGCCACGTTTGTCGAGATGTTGATGCGCAACAACGATCAGGATGCCGCTACCTTGTGGATGGATCGCTTGGAAGAGATTGCTCCAGAGGCCCTGACGACTGGCGCGCTAAAGGCACGATTGCTGGTCATGCAGGGCAAGCCCGAGGAAGCCGTGGCCACGCTTCGGAACCTGCTGCCGCGGCCCATGCCGCGGGAGAAACTGGGCATGCTGGTGGATGCCGCCAAATTGCTAGAACAGCTGGAGCAGTACGACGCGGCGGAATCGATGTATCGGGAGTTCGTAGCGATCGATCCGTCATCAATACTGGTGTTGGCCGGATTTCTTGGCCGCCACGGTTCCTTGAAGGACTCTCTTGATCTTTGCCAACGTGCGCTGGAGTCGCCGACAATACCTGCCGAACAGGTCATTCGTCAGGCGCTCGCCAGCCTGCGCGCCGGCCACAGTGACGCAACGAAGGAAGACTTCGGCCGCGTCGAGGGGTGGGTTACCAAAGCCATCGCTCGCAACAATAAGCAACTGATTCTGCAACTGGAATATGCAGAATTGCTCGATTTGGAAGGCCGCTATGCCGAGTTGGAAGAGTTCTATGAGAAGCTGCTAAAAACCGCGGAGATGAGCGGAGTGCAACGCGCCCTGGTGCTCAACAATTTGGCCTACTTGTTGGCCGTGCAGAATCGGGCTGGCGACTCGCGTAAGTTCATCGACGAAGCCGTGCAGATACTGGGACCGCAGTCAGACCTGCTTGATACTCGTGCGCTCGTGCACCTGGCACATGGCGAACTCAAGCAAGCCGTCGAGGATTTGAACATGTCGGTCGTGGATCAGCCGACTGGTACGAAGTACTTCCACCTGGCACGGGCGTATCAGATGGGTAGCAACTCGCAATCCGCTCAGGATGCCTTTAAGAAGGCCATCGACGACTATGAGTTGAAGATGGATGATCTTCCCAGGCTCGAGCAGAGTGCCTTCCGGCAGCTTTCGGAGCAATTGGGATCGAACTGATTCGAGCGGCGAAATGTGTCCCGCGCAACTTATTACGGGGGCCCATCAACGATCCTGCCGCCGAGAGAGTTCAGCGTGAAGAATCGGTTCTTGTGCAGCATCATCGTCGACCAGGCGCCGCTCCTGCCGCAGGCGGCGATACGACTCGAGGTTTCCGCGGCCTGACCTCTCAATAACGTAGGAAAGCACCTTCATGAGTTCGCTGGAATCGGCCATTCGCGAGAAGACCGCCAGGATAGGCGTGGTGGGCTTGGGTTACGTCGGCTTGCCGCTGATCCGGGCGTTTGTCGCGGCTGGTTACCGGACGCTAGGTTTCGACGTTGATCAGCGCAAGGTAGATCGCCTCAAAGCGGGGGAGAGCTACATCAAGCACATCCCCGCCTCGTGGATTCGCGAATGTCTGGCCGGCGGACGCTTCGAGCCGACCGCCGACATGCGCCGCTTGTCCGAGGCGGACGCCGTGCTTATTTGCGTACCAACCCCGCTCAACGAAAGTCGCGACCCCGATCTGCTCTACGTCGAAGAAACGGCAAAGAGCATCGCGGCGGTGCTAAGACCTGGTCAACTCATTGTCTTGGAAAGCACCACGTATCCCGGCACCACGCGGGACGTCGTGCTACCGATCCTGAATCAGCGCGGTCTCACCGTGGGCAAGGACTATTTTTTGGCCTATAGCCCCGAACGCGAGGATCCGGGCAATCCTGACTATGGTGCCAGCGGCATCCCCAAGGTGGTTGGCGGGGTCGAGCCTCAGAGCGCGAAGCTGGCCGAGATGCTCTATAGCCAGGCTGTCGTGCGGATCGTGCCCGTCTCCAGTTGCGAAGTCGCCGAAGCGTGCAAAATCCTGGAGAATACCTACCGTGCCGTCAATATCGCGTTGGTGAACGAACTAAAGATGCTTTACGACCGCATGGGCATCGACGTGTGGGAGGTCATCGAAGCGGCCAAGACCAAGCCATTTGGATTCCAGGCTTTTTATCCCGGACCTGGGCTGGGAGGGCATTGCATCCCGATCGATCCGTTCTATCTGAGTTGGGTTGCGCGGAAGCATGGTCTACCGACGCAATTCATTGAGTTGGCCGGCCAGATCAATACCAGCATGCCGCGCTACGTGATCGATCGCGTCATCCGCGAGTTGAACAACCACGGCAAACCGGTCAAAGGTAGCAAGATCTGCCTGCTAGGCGTAGCTTACAAAAAAGACGTGGATGATCCGCGCGAGAGCCCCTCGTTTGAGTTAATGGATTTACTGCGCGAACGGGGCGCGGTGCTGACTTACAATGATCCGCACGTTCCGCGACTGCCGTTGGTGCGTCATCACAAGGCCGCCGATCTTACCAGCCAGGAGCTGACTCCGGAGTTTCTCCGTTCTCAGGACTGCATACTGATCGCGACCGATCACAGCGACTACAAATACGACGATATCGTGCGACACGCTCAATTGGTCATTGACACGCGCAACGCCACCAAGAACGTCCACGATCATCGCGAGAAAATCGTTAAGACCTAACAGCCCCGCTCGACGCGAGTACGTCGTCCCGATTCAGGAGCAACCGCGCGTGTCCGCAGAGACGACGTCCAAACAATATCTCGTGACTGGCTGCGCCGGTTTCATCGGTGCCAGCGTTTGCCGAGCGCTACTGGCCGCGGGTCATCAGGTCATGGGGCTCGACGACCTGAACCCCTCCTACGATCCTCGGATGAAGGCCTGGCGTCTTGCCGTATTGCGTCGGTCGGGGGAATTCAACTTCCAGCAGTTTGATATCACCGATCGCGGACACTTGGCCGAATTTTTTCGCGGCATGACCGCAGGAACACCGTTCGACGCCGTGTTCCACCTGGCAGCGCGGGCCGGCGTCAGGCCGTCGGTAGAAAATCCCTGGCTCTATTACCAGACGAACCTCGATGCCACGTTACACTTGCTTGATGCTTGTCGGACACATCGGGTGCCTAAATTGGTGTTGGCGTCTACTTCGAGCGTCTATGGAGCCGGTGCCGAGGTTCCCTTTCGCGAGACGTCTGACGCTGATCATCCCATGTCGCCGTATGCGGCCTCCAAGAAGGCAGCCGAAGTGCTGACCTACAGCTATCACGCGCTGTACGGCCTGGACGTTTCGGTGTTGCGTTTCTTTACCGTGTACGGTCCTGCCGGCCGACCCGACATGAGCGTGTTTCGCTTTGTGCGACAGATTGCCGAAGGTGAAACGCTGATCGTCTATGGCGATGGGACGCAACTGCGCGACTTCACGTTTGTCGAGGACATCGCCCGCGGCACGATCGCCGCGGCGCGACCCCTGGGCTACGAAGTGATCAATCTTGGCGGTGATCGGCCTGTGCCCTTGAACGAGTTGATCCGGCTGATTTCCGAGCATTTCGATCGCGAGCCACGCATCGAATACAGGCCCGCCCATGCGGCCGATGTACCGCAAACTTGGGCCGACATCACCAAGGCCGGTCGGTTGCTTGGCTGGCGACCGGAAACGTCGCTGGAAGCGGGGGTCAACGCCACGATCGACTGGTACAAGCAGAACCGGGCGTTAGCTTCCCAAATCAGCTTGTAGCGACGTGTGTGCAGCCGCGCGCAGCCGACATCCGCCTCCGCGACTAATAATTTGGCGTTGGCGCGCGGAATTTGTGGATGTCGATCGCGCGGAACCATTCGATCGTCTTGGCCAGTCCTTCGCGTAGCGGAATGGTCGGCAGCCACCCGAGTTTTTCGGTCGCCAGCGTAATATCCGGTTTGCGCTGCGTTGGATCATCGGCCGGTAGCGGGCGGTAGACAAGCTTGGATTTCGCACCGGTCAGTTCAATCACCAACTCGGCCAATTGCTTGATGGTAAATTCGCCAGGGTTGCCGAGATTGACCGGACCTAGAAAATTGTCCGGGCCGTTCATCATCCGCACGATGCCTTCGATCAAATCGTCGCGATAGCAGAAGCTGCGAGTCTGATCTCCCTTGCCGAAGATCGTGATGTCTTCCCCGGCCAGGGCCTGCCGCACGAAGTTCGAAACCACGCGACCGTCGAAGGGATGCATGCCTGGTCCGTAAGTATTGAAGATTCGCACCAGGCGAACCTTGACCTTGTTCATGCGATGGTAGTCCATGAACAAGGTTTCCGCAGCCCGCTTGCCTTCGTCGTAGCACGCGCGAGGGCCGATGGGGTTGACGTTACCTCGATAGCTTTCTGGCTGCGGGTGTACATCCGGATCTCCGTAGACTTCGCTGGTCGAAGCTTGCAGGATCTTAGCCCTGCAACGCTTTGCCATGCCCAGCATATTGATTGCACCCATCACGGACGTTTTCATCGTCTTGATGGGATTGTATTGATAGTGTCCGGGTGCCGCGGGGCAGGCCAGATTGTAGATCTCGTCCACCTCGAGAAAGAGCGGATGAATGATGTCGTGCCGAACGAGTTCGAAGTTCGGACGGGGAAGCAAATGGATGATGTTCGACTTCTGGCTGGTAAAGAAGTTATCGAGGCACACGACGTCGTGCCCTTCGTTGACCAGTCGCTCGCACAAGTGGCTACCGAGAAAGCCGGCGCCGCCGGTGACCAGAATTCGCTTATTGGTCGACACGATAGTTGAATCCTTTGTTCCGATTCCGTGGGTGCGCATTGCGGAGTCGCGGCAGTATAGCCGACGGCCCCCTTTTTCGCCGAGACTGGGTCTTCCGTAGTATAGATCACGCCCCGGCTACAAGCGGTTGATCCGAAAAAGCCTCCGCGGGACGTGGTCAGGGGAGTTGGCCTTTCACCTCGAATCGTACCGGCGTAGACTAGGAACAAATGCACTCACAGGTCGCATTCCGGCGTCAATTTCAGAACGCTCGTCGCTACGGCCGGCCCACCGATTCGAATGGCCATCAGATGAGCACCGGGACGCACGCCAGGGAGCTCTCGCGCGATGCGATGTAAGGGACCTGCGGCGAGAGGGCAGGGCAATCCAGGGATCCGTAACACGAACGCAAAATCGAGCATGCCAGTGCCAACGATCTTGGTCCGATGTACGGGTCCGCGGTGGTGGTCAAAGTGGCGGTCTTCATTCGTTCTCGTGGTTCTTTTGTTTGCGTGCGGCGGAACGATCATTGCCCAGGCTGCCGACGCGAATGGCGATCGCGATGCGCGCCTGCGCCAGCGTCTGGCAAGTGGCGTCTTGCATTGGGGAGGCGATGCCGAAGGAGGCGCGCCGTACCAACTGCGCGATCCGCATGATCCTGGCCGCGTGATCGGCTTTGAGGTCGAGCTCGCTGACGCGCTGGCAGACGTTCTGGCTCGGCGACTTGGAATACGGCTCTTGGCCCAGTTCGTGCAGTATCAATGGGAGAGCCTCGAGTTGGGGCTCACAAGTGCCGACGATTTCGACTGCATCATCAGCGGCTTCGAGATCACGCCTGCTCGGCAGGCAAACATGCTGTTTACGCGCCCCTACTATGTGTATTCCGAGCAATTGGTCGTCCGTCATGATGATCAGCACATCAAATCGCTCGCCGACTGTCGCGATAAAATCGTCGGCACGCTGATCGGCAGTGCCGCCTACCGGTTGTTGAATGAGCAACCCGTGCGCGAAGTAGTCGCCTTCGACGGCCAGATCGAGCCTTACCTGGATCTCGAACTGGGACGGCTCGACGCCGTGCTGCTCGATTCGATTATTGCCCTGTACTATGCCAGCACGAACCCAAAGCTGAAATATGTGGGCGAGCCGAGCGATCCTGGTGTGTATGCCATAGCCCTGCGCCCCGACGACAAAGATTTGGCCGTGGCACTCGACGAGGCACTGTTAGAATTAGTGCGCAACGGGCGGTTGGCGGAGATCTTGCGTCGCTGGCATTTGTGGAATCAGGAGCAGCAGGCCATCGTCCGAGGTGCGGACCCCGGTGAACAACTGCGCGGCTTGGGGTTCGCCGACGACGGACAATCGGTCTACGCCGACAGTGATTCACCCGCGGATGCCGTGGATATTCACATCATCGCCTCGTCGGCACAGCTGTGGACGTTTGATGAATATGCGCCGTTGCTCCTGAAGGGAGCGGGCATGACAGTCTTCCTTACTTTCTGTGGCATGGCAACGGCGATCGTGCTTGCGCTGCCGATTTGTCTGGCGCGACTTTACGGCCCTGCGCCATTGCGGTGGATGGCCCTGTGTTACGTCGAGTTTTTCCGCGGCATACCGGTGCTGCTGCTGCTGTTTGTGCTGTATTTTGGCCTCCCGCACTATGGCGTTCATCTGGGCGCGGTGGCCACGGCAATTGTCGGTTTCGGTCTCAACTACGCCGCCTATGAAGCCGAGATCTATCGCAGTGCAATCCTCTCGATCCCCCAGGGACAATGGGAAGCGGGTCGCGCCTTGGGTATGCCGGAGAGCACCACGTTTCGCCGAATTATCCTGCCGCAGGCGATGCAAACCGCGCTGGGGCCCATGACCAACGACTTCGTGGCCCTGTTTAAAGACACCAGCCTGGTAAGCGTGATCGCCGTGCAGGAGCTGACAAAAGAATACATGATTCTGTCGCGATCGAGCTTGAAGTTCCTCGAACTAGGTTTGTTGACCGCAGCACTTTACCTGTGCATGTCGATCCCGCTCGGTTACTTGTCGAGGCACTTGGAGACGCGCTTCAAAGCAGTGCGTTAGGTAAGATTCAGTGCGCATAAACCACGCGCTCAAAAACCGGTCTCACGTCTTACGTCTCATCGACTACCGCCGACCCGTCATGATCACGCCCAACGAACCGCTGATTTCCGTCGCCGGATTGTCGAAACGGTTTGGCACGAGAAAAGTCCTTGAAGGGGTCAATCTGACCGTTGGCCGTAGCGAGACCGTGGCGTTGATTGGACCTAGCGGCGGTGGCAAGTCGACGTTATTGCGCTCCATCAACGGTTTGAATCAATGGGATGCTGGCGAGATTCGCGTCGGTCCTTACACGTTGAAAGCCGATATGGTAGCCCGCGCAAGCGGCGCCGCGGCGCGCCAGGTGCGGCGAATGCTGGGTATGGTGTTTCAGGACTTTCAGCTTTTCCCCCATCTCACTGCCCGGGACAATGTCGTCGAGGCACCGCGACAAGTGCTCGGCTTGAATGTTGCTTCGGCCCGCTCCCGCGCCGCCGAACTACTCGACCGCGTTGGCATGGCCGCCCATGCCGAGAATTATCCCTACCAACTCTCTGGCGGACAGAAGCAACGGGTAGCGATCGCCCGTGCCCTGGCCATGCAGCCACACGGACTATTGTGCGACGAGATTACAAGTGCCCTCGATCCGGAGCTAAAACACGAAGTGCTGGACGTGCTGGCTGACCTGAAGCGCGACGGAATGACCTTATTGCTCGTGACGCACGAAATCGGCTTCGCCCGCCGGGCCGCCGACCGCGTGGTGGTGTTGGCGGACGGGCATATCGTCGAGGAAGGTCCGCCCGAACAGGTCCTTGATCATCCACGCTCGGAGCGCACGCGACAGTTTCTCAGCAAGGTGTTGGCATAAAGAAAAGGCCGCCTTGTTTGACAATAGTTGTGTGTTTACCTTCGCAATTGGTTACCGGCGTAGGAATTGCCCTGGAACCTGGTAGAGCGTGCAGCGGATTGCCATCGGACGGCCCCAGAAGCGATACTGAGTATGGTATTTTCCGCCCAGTTATCACGCCACAGAGTGCGCCGCAAAAGTTAGGATGCCGCCGGCTTAGGTTGAAATTATCCATGTCGAGATGGTCTTGTTGTTTGACGAATGTCGTGCGGCATTCGCGCTTGATCGTGGTCGCCGGCTTCGTCTGGGTTTCATGCATAGTCGGTTGCACCCGGCAGCCGACGGCGCCTGCAGAGACCGAATTGCCGTTGCGCGACATTGCATTGAAGTTGCTCGTTGTCGATGACGAGCCGCTGGCTAAGGCGATCGCGCTACTGCGAGGGCAGTGGCAAGCCGAGACCGGTAGCAAGCTCTCGGTCGACTCGGTCTCCCAGGCAGATTTTATCGCCCGGACGGCCGGCGGAGACCTGACGGCGGACGCCGTGATCTATGCACCACGGCTGTTAGGAACACTGGTTGAGTCCCGGGCAATTTCGACAATTGCGCGCGACTCGCTTGCATCGCGCGAGATGGACTGGGCCGACTTTTTCGAACTCCTCAAAACGCGCGAGGTCACTTGGGGAGGCGAGGTTTACGCCATCCCTTTGGGCTCGCCCGTGTTCGTCTGTTTTTATCGTGAAGACATCTTTGAATCGCTTGACTTGAAGGCGCCGCGCACCTGGGAAGAGTATCGCGACATTGTCGCGGTACTGGCTAAGCAAGAAATGCCCTCGACCAACAGCAACGAGCAGTCGACCGTCTTGGATGCAAAGGCCAGCGAGTGGAGCGCCACGGTCGAGCCGTGGGGACCCGGATGGGCCGGGTTAGCGCTTTTGGCTCATGCTTCTGCCTATGCGCGTCATCCGAACCATTATTCTACGTTGTTCAATATGCAGACAATGGAGCCGATGTTGGCGTCACCGCCATTCGTACGGGCCTTGCACGAGTTGGTCGCTCTGACCAAACTCTTGCCTCCTGCGGCCTTAGAGTGCAATCCGGACGATGCTTGGAGGGCGCTCCTTGCCGGCCAAACGGGCATGGCGGTGTGTTGGCCTGTCATTAATGGTAGTACGGCCCAGGGAGAAGCCGGCTTGCGGGGCGCCGACCTGCCGCAGATTGGCTGTGTCGAGTTGCCTGGCTCACCAGACGTCTACAATGCGACGGCCATGAAATGGGAACGACGCGCGGAAGGCACAACTCGCGTGCCGCTGTTAGGCATCACTGGTCGCGTCGGTTCAGTCTGTGCAAAGTCGGCGCAACCGGCTGCCGCACTGCAATTGCTGGCGTGGCTGGCTAGCCGCAAATGGAGCGAACGCATCGACACGGCAAGCGATGCCACAACTCTCTTCCGCACGTCGCAGGTCGCCACGGCCGAGGCCTGGTCGCGTGGCTTGCGTGCTCCGGAGGCTAAACGCTACGCCTCGGCAGTGGCAGCAAGTCTAACAGCAGCGGAATGCCTGGTTTTACCGCGTATCGCAGGCGCCGAGCGGTATCTCGCGGCTCTTGACGAGGCCGTGCGGCAAGCGCTAGCCGGTCAACAAACGCCCGCGGAGGCCCTTGCCAAAGCTGCCGACGCGTGGCGAGCCATTACCGCGGAACTTGGCCTCGAGCGGCAACGGGCTGCGTACCAGCGATCGCTGGGGCTGGAATAGCAGGCGGCGGACGAACCATCGGATGTTGCTTGCACCGTGCTGATCTTCTAGTCGCTCCTTGGCATGCGGCCTATCGCCCGGTACGCTGACAGGCCATATGACGCAACAAGTTCTCGATCGATTGAAGGTAGCGCAGACAATCGCCCGCGAGGCGGGGGATATTACCCTGCGATACTTCTGTCAGGACAACTACCAGGTCGAATGGAAGCATGATGCGTCGCCGGTCACGGTAGCCGACCGCGAGGCAGAAAGTCACCTGCGCCATTGCATCGCCGCCGCGTTTCCGTCAGATGCGATTTTGGGTGAAGAACTCGGCGAACAATCCGGTACAACCGGCTTCCGCTGGATTCTCGATCCGATCGACGGCACTAAGTCGTTCATCTCGGGCGTGCCGCTCTACGGCACCCTGATCGGCGTCGAGTACGAAGGACGTAGCGTCCTTGGTGTAATTCATATACCTGGCCTCAACGAGATGATTTATGCCGCCACGGGGCAGGGGGCTTGGTACTGTCGTGGCGATGCCCTGCCGCGCCCGGCACGTGTCTCGCAAAAACGCACGCTGGGCGAGGGGCTTTTCTGTACGTCCGACGTGAAAGGATTCGGTGACATCGGCCGCCAGGAACCATACGAGCGATTGCAAGCCGCAGCCCGCCTCGCCCGCACCTGGGGAGATTGCTACGGATACTTGTTGGTTGCCACGGGCAGGGCTGAGTTAATGGTCGATCCGAAGATGAACGTCTGGGACTGTGCCGCCTTGCAACCGGTTCTCGAAGAAGCCGGTGGAACGTTCACCGATTGGTGCGGGACGCCGACAATTCATGCCGGCGAGGCCATTGCGACAAATGGCCACATTCTCGACGAGGTTCTGGCACTCGTCCGAGGTTGAGTGTTCTTCATCACGCGACGAAGGACGCCGTCGACCTTGATGTGCGATCGTGCGCCCTGGCAATCTCCGCTGCCTCGCACTCGTGATGTACTTACCACGCCGTCGCGATGGCGCATGCGGCGATAGCGGTGTCTCAACGGTCTACCCGCTACTTTGGCACGTTCTCTTCGCAGCATCAGTGGCGAATTGCCAGTCCTTCGGTGGATTTCAGGAAGGCTGGGCAAACTTTGCCGGTTGGTCTGACGGAATTCGATTCTGAGGATTGCATCCGTCGATTCTAGCAGCGGTGACTATGCGGGCAGACCTTCCGAGGTTTGCGACCGGCGGACGCCACCTGCTAGCGGCCCGAATGCCCTACTGGTTTCGCGCCGTTCGCATCGTCTCCGCGCGCTCTGGATCGCAGTGGACCGGTATTGCCCCTAAACCGGGCGAGAATCTGCACAAGGACTGTCATGCCTAGTTCGACCTTTGTTCCCGAGCGCCCGGACTTGCGTGTGTACGCACCGTCGGGCACGTTGCTGACGTTCTTGTTCCACGGCGTCTTCCGGAATAAGAGCGAGATCGAGCAGCATGTGGCCGACCCGCAGCAAAAGATAACGCTGTCGCACATTAGTCAGTTCGTCGAACACATGTTGGAAGCCGGCTATCAGTTTGTCTCGCCTGATGATGTCGAGCGCGGCCTCGCGGACGACGGACGCTACGTAATGGCGACATTCGACGACGGTTATGCCAATAACTTGCTCGTGCGGCCGCTGCTGGAAGAGTATGGGGTTCCGGCCGTGTTTTTCATCTCGACCGGACACGTTCTGGCTGGAACGCCGTTCTGGTGGGATGTTCTTTATCGCGAGCTGTGGCGACGTGGGGCCAGTGCAAAGCAGATCGCTCAAGTGGGTCAGGGGCTGAAGGAACTGACGAACATCGAGATCGAGAGCGTTTTAACCAGCATGTTTGGTGCCAAATCCCTGGTCGCCGAATCAGACATCGATCGGCCACTCAGCGTTGGCGAACTACAAGATTTTGCTCGCTGTCCGTTTGTTCATTTGGGCAATCACACACGCGATCACGGCGTGCTGACAAATTACACGTCCACCGGCATCGCCGAACAGCTTGGTGCGGCGCAGGATGACTTAGAGCGTATGGTCGGACTGCGACCAACATGCGTTTCTTACCCCAACGGCAACTATTCAGCAGAAGTTTTGCGGACGGCGCGCAGCCTCGGCCTGACGTTGGGAATAACAGTCGAACGAGCACGAAACCTGTTGCCGCTCGATCGTGCGGATGATGGTTGGCTGCGCTTAGGGCGCTTCACTCTGTGGGGAACTCGCGATATCGGTGAGCAATGCGACAACGTGCTGGCCGATTCGTGGTGGAAAGGCGTTTGGTCAAAGTTTGTCGGTAGGGACACACGATCATGGCAAAGACGGTCTGCCTGATCCGGCCGAATCCACCGCTGTTCTATTTTGCCAATACGCTCCATCGCGATCGTCCACTGACGCTGGCCGTCGTAGAGACCAGGCCTCCACGACCGCTGACGCGACTGTGGCGCAACGTGCGACCACCTGCGAGCACGCCTGCGGGGATCGATCCTGCGCGGCTCCCGCGCCGCGCTACCGGCATGCAGCAAGCGCGCGACTGCCAGCGATTCTTTGAAAATGATTGGCGATTTCTCGATCCAAGCATTCCACTGTTGGTTGTGCCGGACATAAATGCGCCGATTGTACGTCAGCGACTGGCCGACATTAAACCCGATGTGGTCTTGGACCATGGGACCGGCATCGTTCGCGACGAGTTGATCGAGAGCGTTCCCTTAGCACTTAACGTGCATTGGGGACTATCTCCCTACTATCGTGGCACGCACTGCACGGAGTGGGCCCTGGTGAATTGGGACCCCTACAATATCGGTGTGACGCTGCACCGCCTATCGCGCGAAATCGACGGCGGTGGCGTGGTGTCGCAGGCCCGCGCCCAAATAACGCCTGATGATACGGTCCACAGCATCAACATGCAATTGACGCAACTGGGCACTGCGCTGGCACGCGGAGCGCTGACGAGATTAGATCAAGGGCACCAGCTTGTGTTTCACAGCCAGGACCACGCACAAGGTCTGCTGACGTTGAACCGACAATGGAGCCGGACGTTGACGCGACAGATGCGCTATATTGAGAACCAGGGCCTCATCGGCCGAATGCTAAAGCATCCTGCTCGACGGGCGCGGTTGCCGATCGTCGAGCTTGCTGATTAAAAGTTACTACCTGCCCGAATTGCTCACCAGTTTTTTTTTAACGTGGTGCCGGGTGCAATGCTCACGCTCGTGTGAGCATGTCTTCGCCCCACAATTGCTTCACATGCCCGCCTAACTACGGAAGCCTGCATGCCAATCAAGGGCGAGCGCGGCCCTGGAAACAGAAAGCGGCGGCGCCGCCCTAACGTTGCATGGCAGCGGTTACTGCCGCATCGAGCTCCTTGAGCCCTTCCTGGCGATCGACCTCATAATAGCCGACATGGTAATGCGCGATCCGACCGTCGCGCCCCACGACGATCACCAAGGGCAGAGTCGCACCGACGAGCCGGGGGTCGCCGACCGCTTTGATGCCGGCGCCGCTATCGAGAACCAAGGGGTAGCTAAGGTTCATGAATGCCTTCAGCTTGCGAATCCCTGAAAGAGCGTCGCGGCGGTCCGCGTCGTCCTTGAGACGCCCATCGACGGCGACACCATAGACTTTCAGCCCTTGGTCTTTGCGCTTCTGATAAAGGAACTCCAGATACCCGACCTGGCCGTAGGGTTCCTTGAGCGGCACGTCGCGATAGTCCCAAAAGTGCAGCACGGTCACCTGTCCGGCCAAATCGTCCTGCGAGAGTGTGCCACCGGCTAGGCCCGGCAACGAAATCGCCGGGAGTGGCTGTCCTTGGAATTTGGCCATGAGGCCCGTGACTTCGCCGGCTCGCCCCCCTTGCAGTTGCACGTCACGCGCCGCGACCCCGATCAGTCGCGCTAGTGGTCCACCGGCGGCCAGTTTCTCCAACTCGGGTAGCGCTGCTGAGAGCAATGCAATCTCCGCGGGCGTCCAATCCGTATTGACCGATTGAGGTGGCCGGGGCAGCTTCGCGCGCAGCGCCAACATGCTGCCGAAGACCTCGAAGGTAGCCTTCTGTTGCGTGGCATCCGGCCGATTGATTTCGGCGAGCTTCATCTCCAATGCGTACTCGGTCCCCTTGTTCATGAAGACACGCTCGGCGAGAGATACTAACAGTGGCGACGCTTTGTCGACGAGCATCGTCTGCTTAACGCCATAGTCGTTGCCGACACGAACCTGCCAGGTGTCGCGTCCATCGCTTTTTTCTTCGCCCAAGACGTCAAACTTTTGACCGGCGTCGGACCATTTAAGGCCCTTGGCCAATGGCTGGTCGAGCGAGACGAGCGGTAGCGGCAAGGAAATGGCGCTCTCTCCCTCGCCATAGTCGAACCACAAACTAGGCTTGCTCGCTCCCTGGGGGACGCCGCGAGCGTCGAGGTTCAGTTGGCCGAATCGCTCGACCCATGGTAATGCGCCACGGCCACGCTCCTCGACCAACCAATCGAGCTTTGCGCCTGAGGCGTCTGCTTCGGCGACGAACCAAGTCAGGTCGAAGCCTTTTTGTTGAGGAGTGCCTTGTTCTGGCCCGACGACGCGCTGGGTGACGTTGCCGTGATAGACGATTTGCTGCCCGGGTTCGATGCCGGGATTGGCACTTATTTCCACAGGAAAAACGAAAAGAACTGCCAAGAGATGAGCGAGCATCGGCAACCTCAGCTACGAATATCAACGACAATCTAGCGATTGTACGCTGGACACCGCGGGAGGGCGAGTAAGTTGAACGCTGGGTAGACAGAATGGTTGGGACCAGTCGCTCACGTTTGACGTGGGTTACGCTGGAGTTGCGTTTACAATGCGCAGAGCCACCACGGAGGACTGGTCCCATGAAAAAGCTAGTATACGTCGGTTTGGATGTCCATCGGGATA
>DASXEJ010000098.1 GCA_036490175.1 Pirellulales bacterium
CGTACCGGTTCGGGTGCTGCTGAATATCGACAATCCTGGCAGCGACGGCCGCCAGCACTGCAACGCCGCCTCGGTCACCGTGGCGCCCCAGCAGCATGCGATGCTGGTCGTGCCCTTTGGCACCTGGCACGGCGATTCGACCCATCCGCTCGACCAGAAGAATATTGTCTCGTTGAAAGTGCTGCTCGACCAGCCGGGCCGGGGACACCGGTTCCTGGTCGAGAACATCCGAGCCCTGCCTTTCGATCGCAGCGCCATGCGGCAAGTGTTCGCCGATCCGTTCTACGAGCAGTTGCGGCCGCCGTTTGGCCGCGGCATTGACCTGGGCAACATGCTCGATGCGCCGCGCGAAGGCGCTTGGGGCGTGATTCTCAAGCCCGAGTATTTCGGGATCATCAAGAAGGCCGGCTTCGACTCGGTGCGGCTGCCGGTCCGCTGGCCGGCGCATGCCGACGACGCCGCGCCGTACACAATCGACGCGGCGTTCTTCAGCCGTGTCGACGCGGCCGTGCGGCAGGCGCTCGATCAGCAGTTGCAGGTCGTGCTGGACATGCATTATTACGACGAGCTGATGGAGCAGCCCGCGGACCATCGTGCGCGGTTCCTGGGCCTTTGGCGGCAGCTCGCCGAGCATTATCGCGACTACCCGGGCGAGGTCGCCTTCGAGCTGCTGAACGAGCCGATGAAAAAGATCACGGCCGAATTCTGGAACGCGCTGGTGGCCGACACGCTGGCCGAAATCCGGCCTTCGAACCCCGATCGTCAGATCGTGGTGGGGCCGATCGGCTGGAACAGCATTCACGAGCTGCCCGGGTTGGAATTGCCCGAACAGGACCGGCATTTGATTGTCACGATCCACTATTACGAGCCGTTTCACTTCACGCATCAGGGCGCCGATTGGATCGGCCGCGAGTCTCGCGAGTGGCTCGGCACGAAATGGCTCGGCACGCCGGCCGAGCAGCGTGCCGTGCAGCGCGATTTCGACACGGCCATCACCTGGGCGGTCGAGCATCGCCGTCCGCTATATTTAGGCGAGTTCGGCGCCTTCGAGCGAGCCGATCTGGAATCGCGAGCCCGCTGGACCCGCTACGTGGCCGAGCAAGCCGTGGCACGCAAGATGGGCTTTGGCTATTGGGAGTTCTGCGCCGGCTTCGGCGCCTACGACCCTCGGCAACAAGCCTGGATCGAGCCGCTGAAAGCCGCCCTGTTGCCGCACTGACAAGATTCTCCAGCAGCCACTTAGCAAAGAACGTAGCCGGCCAGCCCGCTCGTCGCAAACTGGCTGCGCCCCCCAGCGACGCCACGATCAACTTCTATTGCGGGGACACTGCCCCCACCGCCGTCGCTATACTGCCGGTATGTCCGAGAAACCCTGCCGCCGCTGGTTCCGGTTCAGTCTGCGGACTCTGTTCGTGGCGCTGGTACTGCTGTCGTTGCCGATGGCATGGTACACCAGGATGCGATTGTGGTTTGAGGAGCGCGCAGCCGCAGCCGAGGGCCAGGGGAAATGGGTCCGTGCAGACCCTATGCACGACGGCGCGGATGCGCCCTGGCAACTCAGGATGCTTTTTCATGAATTCGGTATTGCCCATGCCTACATCCGGAACGGGACCGACGAGCAGGTAGCCGAAGCGAAGCGACTCTTTCCAGAGGCGGAAATCATTGTCTTCACCGGACCATTGACCTACGTCGAATGGTTGAGCGATGCCTATGTGCAACGCACTGGCCCGCAGCCTCCCGTGGCACCGGCAGACCAGCAACGCATCCTGTCAGCCATCATTCGCGATGCTGCCCCGGCCCGCATGGACGAGAACGCCCTTTGCGCACTATCACGGCAATTCGAGGGCGGCGGTAGTTCCTTGCAACTCACCCACGTCCCAAGCAGGCTCAGCGTTCAGGACGATGGCCCGAACCCCGCGCCGACAACCGAGCGATGGAATTTGCTTCGACGACGGCTCGCGACATTGCTCGCCGACCATCCGCCCGCTGGCAGTGCCGCTCCCTAGCTTTTTGGCGGCAACACAACGACGCACGCACTACCAACAGCGGGGTAGTGTCGTAAGATCGAATGGCACTAACTTAAGGAAGCGGCTCGCGAGGCCAGCCGGCGGTGGCACTTTTGCGCCGCCAAGACGCGGGCCGCCCTCCAAGAGTCGATAGCGGGCTGCGGAATCTCTGACGTGGCTTAGTGGTTCATAATCGGCCGTACATTGATAGCCATTGTTAGGTTCGCGCTTTTAGACGCGATCGGTATGGCACAAGCTTCATTCTGGGCGCGAGTAGCTCGCTAGTTTTCGGCAGTATAAGCCTGTCCGAAAAATACATTACCTCTTGCCCCTCGTACTTCTCGTGCGCGGTATAGTGAAGCCCGTACACGATTCTGCGACATAAGGGGTAGAGCTTTTGGGTGATCGCAGCATAGTCATAGGTGACAATCCACGGCTGCTTCATCCGCAGAATTCGCGCCTGTAAATCGTGGTGGTCTTGGATGCTGTAGTCATTCATGTACAGCAATTGACTTCGCTCAATATATGGCGGATCGAAAAAGATAAATGAATTGCCGCCAATACCAGGGATGACCTTGTTGGTGAATTCCAGGGCATCCATCTGGTAGAGATTGATTCGCTCTTTGTACCTGCCTATTTTTTTAATTCGCTCGATAAGCTCACTTCTGTTGAATCGAACCCCTAGCGTCCAGTCCCCGGCTTGATCCTTTCCTCCAATCACTCCGCCGCGAATAATCCCTGAGCGATTTGTACGGTTGAGAAAGAGCGCGGAGAACCCGAGTTCGTGCAACTCTGCCGATTCGCGCCGCCTATAAACCTCGCGGTGGCGGCGCCAAGCAGGCATTGTGATCTTGGCAGTTCTAATCCTGTTGCAGAGCCATTCAGTCTTATTGAGAACCGTGTGCCAGAACGCAAACACTGGCCGACTCAAGTCGTTCAGGTGAACGACCGAAGCATACTCCTCGAAAAGCAGCCCGATTGCGACCGCCGCGCCCCCGGCATACGGCTCGACATACTGAGTGTCTTGCAGTCCGTTGAGCTCAAGAAGGCGCACAACGACGCCAGCAAGGCGCCGCTTTCCGCCTGGATATCGCAACGGCGTGTAGTGCAGCATAGCCATTATGCTAGCGAGTGCCGGCGCTCATGGCCATAGGAAGCAGTTTACGGCGACCACGTGGCCATTACGAACGGCTGCAAGCTGCTCCAATGAGCGCGTAAGTCGCCTGGCGCGGGAAATGCGTTCTGGTTGTGGATATAGTCGTGCATTAAGTCAATCGACGGAAGAAGGTAGGAATCTCTAGCCATTGCCTTTCGCACTGGCTTTGCTTGCTGGGCCGTCAGCTTCTTTCGAGTCAGAAGGTCGTTTAGAACATGCTCCAGCTTATTCCTGAGCTTGTCGTGGGCGGTTGCTGCCAGGGAATGCGAAGAGATGTATTCATCGGCGCTTAGCTCGATAAAGACTCGCAGCAATACGGCAACGGCGTTTGTGTGGCTCTCAAGGCTGAGCGTCCGCAGTTCGCCTTCGATCGCTCGAATCCTGGCGTGACGTATTCTAAGAATGCAGTCGCTTGGGATTAGATGGTCTCGTGCCTTCGACCGCCGAACCTTCTTTGTGCTTTTGGTTTTTACTGCGCCCTTCTCGTTGCTTTCCTGGATGCCGCGGCTTTCGCCTTTCGTTGCCGCAACTACAACCGATGCTGGCAGCTTATCTGCGTAGCCCTTTCGCTGTGCTTTCTTGTATAGGTCGCTGACAGTCGTCTTTCCAGATGCGAGATCGCTGGCAACGTACTTTAGTGCCTTCGCGACTTTTTTGTCGTTCGCGAGAACCTGAAGTTCGCCTCCTTGGAGGCCAAGGCCGAGCTTAGCGCGAACCTCTGGCGTTCCAAGAACTCGCCTTAGGGTGGAAGCCGGCACCTCGGCGCGCTCGTCTGGCGTGAGAACGCCCTGCGCCTCCAAATAGTCGAGTGCCTGTGTGCTAAGATCCTTCGGCCCGCGGCGCGCGCGAAAGCGGTTTGCTTCGTCGCCTCCCCATCGAACGACTCCGGCCCCCTCGTTTTCTCCGGTGTGGCGGAGCATTATCCAATGCTCGGCTTCGGCACGGTTTTTGACTGCAACGCACTGCACCAAATCAATTGGGGATTCGCGATATGTTTTTGAAAGCGATCGCATTGACGCTAGGGCCCCGGCGTCCAGCGAGCCAATAAACGTATCAGGGTTTTCCAGGGCTTTGAGTGCAACCAGTCGACGATTTCCTTCCAGCACTATAAAGCGGTTCTTCTCGTCGTCTGCCGGCATCACGATTGGCAATTCGGAAAGACTAAGGCCTTCGGCGACGATATCCTTGGCGAGTGCTACAATCTTGCCTGGCATCGCCTTGGCCAACGCACGCATAGTTTCCCGCTGCCCCTCATTGGGCTGCGAAAGGCGCGGGTTTTCGGAATCAACAAGCAGGTTCGACGGCGCTATTCCGAGGTATTCGGCCATCTTGGTCCCCCATAGAATCCCGGATGGATAGTCAAGCTGGGGGTTATGGTATCATTAGGGCCTATAGTTAGCGATGTATTTGCGCGTGGTTTATGTCAAAACGGCGCTGCAGGTCGCGCTTGCGAACTATTTCCCGGGCTTTCCCGGGTTTAGGCGCCCGACCAAAAGGAAACGCCACCCGGGATGGAGACGATGCCAAAGCGCCGGTTCCGGTTCGGGCTGGGAACGCTGTTCGTGCTGATCGCGGTTGCGGCCCCGGCGCTGGCCTGGACCGGCTACTCGCTGGAGTGGATCAGGGACCGCAAGCAGGCCTTGTCGGAAACTCCGATGTTTCCAGATGGCGGCTGCATGATGCTTGGCTCGCAGGACATCACCGCCCCCGGCTGGCTTTGGCTCTTCGGTGAAACAGGCAGAGATCGCATCGAGACGCTCCATGCGTCGCCCGAGCAAGTTGAGCGGCTCAAGCATCTGTTCCCTGAATCCCTGGTGTTCAACTTTGCCCCGATGAAGAGGCGGCGCGCGGTCCAGCAATAACTTGCTGGGACACTTCCGGCTCGCGGTCCAGCCAGGTTTTTTCATGCGCCAGCGGGTAGGATGAGGTCATGGCACGCCCAGCAAAAAAAACGCGCCATACTAGAAGCGAGCGAGCTGACAATCGTGCCTGATCCGAGCAAGCTTAAAATTGGCGACAAGGTAAGGTTCATCAGCCTTCCCGAAGATTGGGCCCGTCCTGGTATCGGCGTACCCCGGGAAAGCGTGGCATTCATGAGGGAGATGATTCGACGCGGCTACTCTTCGAGAGTATCCCAAATCGAACACGGCGGTCCGTGGATCAAGGCAAGGATCTGGCGTCGGGGCCGCTGGGAGCACCACACCTGGGGCATATTTGAGTCAACGGGCTGGCGAAAGGTGCGTCGGCGGAAGAAAAGGCCCATTTCAAACTGACCCACTACCGGCGCCCACCCTTTCTTAAGTTAGTGCCATTCGATCTTAAGACCCTTCCTCATGCGGCAGTTGATTGACCTGCGGCGCAACCGCACCGATACTAAATGCTCGGTCGCGGCATTGAGCGCCGCCGACTGCCGAGCCTTTGTTTTCGCCTGCCTCGTTATCCCGCCAAATTCGTAGGATTGCCGCTGATGCGCCTCGCTGCCCTGGTGTTGAGTTGCTGTGCCTTGCTTTGCGGTCAGGCTTATGCCGCCAAGCAGCCGAATGTCGTGGTGATTCTGGCCGACGACTCGGGATTTTCGGACCTGGGCTGTTAT
>DASXEJ010000099.1 GCA_036490175.1 Pirellulales bacterium
GCTGTTCGCGCGTGCCGCCGATCTCGATCACAACACTGCCGTCGTGACCGCGCGGCCCCCAGATCCAGTAGTTGTTGTGGCCGCTGATGGCCGGCGGCAAACCCAGCTTTGAACCGTAGATGTCGATGGCGGCGGCTTCGCCGTAATTGCCGCCAGCGAATACGGCCTTGGAGCGCTCCTGCGGAGACAGTGACCAATAGACCTTGGCAATTTTCGCCGCCATTTCCGGCCAACCATGCATGTCGGCAAAACCCTGCGGCAGACTTGTTTGCTTCAGGTGTTCTGTCGCAATCGCAGATGGCGTCATTCCGAGAGCCGCCGAATAGCGGATGTAACCGTCTTCGGACATCATTGGGATGGCAAGCGGTGCAATGACAGCACCGGAGGCGGCGACCGCCGCCACAGCAGCCCTGCGCGCGAACCCGTTCGCCATCCAGTTTTCGACGGAAATCGCGCCAATGGCTAGAAGCACCGGATAGATCGGCGTCAGATAATAGGCCTTGCCGTGACTGCTGACGAACAACGCGAACAACAGCACATACGCGATGGGCACAGCGCGGAACAGCGCGAAAGCGGGCCGACGCACTCCGGACCACAATCCCAAGAGCCAAACCGGTGCCGCCAAGGGACCAATAAGGAGCAGCTGCTGGATGAAGAAAGCCAGCGGCGACAGTTCGATATTCTTGCCACTGGCGCCCGCCTTGCCCAATTCGATGAAGGGCCAGCCATGGGCCTGCTGCCACAGGATATTGGGAAGCACGATCACAAGCGCCAGCACCGCGCCCGCATAGACCCAAGGTCTCAGCAAGGATGCGCGTAGCGACGTCGCCAGCAGGCCGATGGCCAGTGCGACCACGTAAAATGCGATCATATACTTGCTGAGCAGGCTGAAACCGACCACGGCGCCGAAGGCCAACCACCAGCGCTCGTCCTTCGTCTGTTCCAGGCGCACCAAGATCCAAGCGCAGGCGAGCCAGCTGATCGGTTGGAAAATGTCGGCGACGAAGATCATGCCGATGGCGAGAAACTGCGGTGCCAGCGCCGTGCACAGCCCGGCGAGCCATTGGGCGAAGCGCCCACCACCGGCCAAGCGGACAAATTCGGCCGTCATCGCCACCGTGGCCGACAATGCCAGCGCCGGCACCAGCCGGAAGCCGGTCAACCAGTCTCCCGACAAAGCGTAGGACCACGCCGCCAACATCGGTACCAGCGGCGGCTGATCGACATAGCCCCAGGCGAGACGCTGGCCGCAAACGATGAAGTACAGCTCGTCACGGTTGATGCCGTAGCCGGCATTGAAGAGAAGGTGGAGCAGGAGGGTAATCCCGCCCAGCACCAATGATGGACGCAGCCATCGCTGTAAATGAACGGGCATCTATATCCCCTCGTGCACGCGCGCACCCCAAAGTAGGGTTGGGCCGCCGACGGCGGCGAAAGATCGTATCCCAACCCGTGGTGTAACTACGGCGGTGTGATCACCGCGATCTCCGGCTTGGGCCGGATCGGTCAGACGGCCACAGCGGGCATACATAGGGATACGTGCAGAGCTTGCCGGGATTTCAATGGTCTGTCCCCCTGCAATCGCCTTACCCGTCCACAAATCATGCCACTCGCCGCGGGGCAGGATCACGGTGCGCGAAGTCTCGCCTTCGAAATCTAAAGCACTTACGGCGCTTGCCCCTTCCCAATTCGTGCGCCGTGCTCATCAATGACCTGCTCGCCGTCCTCCTTGGTGAAGGTGCCGCGCTGCGGCAGGGGCAGGATATCGAGCACCACCTCGGACGGCCGGCATAGCTTTACGCCCCAGGGCGTGACGACGAGGGGGCGATTAATGAGGATCGAGTTCGCCATCATGGCGTCGAGTAACCGCGCGTCGCTTAAGGTCTCATCGCACAGCCCGAGTTCGGCATACGGGGTACCCTTTTCCCGCAGAAGCGCACGCGGCTCCATTTGCATTCTCTCAAGCAACGATTCAAGGGTTGCGCGATCGGGCGGTGTTTTTAAGTATTCGATGATGCGGGGTTCGATACCGGCGTTTCGAATCAGCGCCAAGACGTTGCGCGAGGTCGCACACCCGGGATTGTGATAAATCGTAACCTCGATCGGCGCGTCAGCCACGGGCCGCCTCCCCGTCAAATGCGTCGACGAGCGCCGCCACGGGAGTCTGCGTCGCGGACGAGGCGGAAAGTCTGGACGAAGGGAATAGAAATCGCGCGAGCGCCCCGGTGAGTTGAGCTGCGATAAAAGCCGGCACATCGACGGGGCGAATTCCGGAGAAGGTATTGGTGAGCGATCGCGCGATGGTGATCGCGGGATTTGCGAAGTACGTTGCGGCCGTGAACCAATAGGCCGCGCCGAGCAGCTCGATCGCGCCCGGATTTATCGTTCCCGTTGGATGACTGCCGGCTAGATCGGCCGTCGGCCGCCCTGCAGCATTAAGCAGTTGCGAGACCGCGGATAGGTCGGCCGAGTGGCCACGGCGGATGGTGGTCGGCGGCGTCATTTGGAGCAGCAGCTCGATCTGGCGGCGAACGCTTCCGCTTTCGCCGTCGGCACGCAGCATGCGGCCTGGGGACTTCCGTCAGGCACAGTCGATTCGCCGTGATTGAAGACCGGCGTGTCTTTCCCGTAGACCGGGATGCTGCCCAAGGTGTGAAAGGTCTCCCAGGCGATGCCGGTCGGATCAGTGACCCAATACTTGTTTGACTGGGCGTAGCAACAGGGCTGATCGTCCTCTTGGATCAGACGCGCATCGGCCGCCTGCAACTGCGTGTGCATGCCGCGCAGCTCCTCGTCGGTCTCGACCTGAAACCCTAGGTGATTGACACCGACCGGTTGGCGGCGCGTCGAGATCGCGAAATTCACACGCGGATCCTCGAGCATCCACTTCGCGTAGTCCGATTGGCGTACCGTTGGCTCCGCGGCGAACAAGGTCGAATAGAAGCGGATCGATTGATCGAGATTCTCGACGCTCACATGCAGGTGGAATCGTTTCATGCTCGTCTCCTCTTGGGTTGACTGCCCTCGGCCGCCACAGGGCTGCAGGTTGGGCCGCAATCTTTACCCGCCAGCACACAGCAGTTCTCGGTGAGAAAAGCCAATAGCTGATTCATGCGCGGAAAATTCGGGCTGTAGTACAAGAAGCGTCCCTCGCGCCTGGCCTCGATGAGGTTGGCGCGCTGCAGCTCCTTCAGATGGAACGAAAGCGTTGGGCCTGGCACGTCGAGCTTTTCGCTCAACTGACCGGGGGTATAGCCCTCGGGACCTCGTTTTACCAGGAGTCGGAACAGGGCCAGGCGTGATTCTTGGGCTAGAGCGGCCAGGGATTCGACAACTTCACTTGATTTCATGATTCCAATTTTATGGAAATGCCATTCGATCGTCAACCTCCAAGCTCAACTCACCCAGAGTCAGTCTTCCGCGCGTAGTGTCGCCACGCGCGAAGCCGTCAGATCGGCGCCTTTGGCACCAAAGAGCGCAGTGACGTAATTCGCCACCGCAGCGATTTCCGCATCCGAGTAGGTGCTGCCGAACGCCGGCATATTCTCCGCATCGACCCGGTAGTGCCGCTTGCCGCCGCCGATGATCACCTGTGCAACGTTAGTGGCCGTGGGATCATTCACGGAACGTGTTCCGGTCAGAGAGGCGAACGGGATCACTGGGCTGATACCGGTCCATCCGTGGCATCCAGCACAAGCGCCCTCGTACACTTGCTTTCCGCGATTATTGGCCACATCAGTCTGTGTGACAGTGGCAGGCTCTGGTCGCGGGGCGGGCAAATCGGAACTTGACACACTAGGCACGGTACGCAAGTACGCCACCATCGCGGTGACATCGGTAGGTTTTAAGTGACTTAAACTCTCATCGACCGCTTCGCCCATGGGACCCGAGGCCGTGCCGCGGCCCTCGGCATGACCGATCGACAAATAGCGCGCAAGATCCGCATCGCTCCACGCACCCACGCCGGCGCTTTGATCCGGAGTGATATTGTAGGCGCGCCATCCGGCCTGTACCGCACCGCTAAATTTCTGTCGGTTGTTGAGTGCAAAAGCCAAATTCCTCGGGGTATGGCACTCGCCGCAATGACCCATCGCTTCCACCAGATAGGCTCCACGATTCCATTCATCGGTGCGGTCCACATGCGGCTGGTAGCGGCGGTCCGCGTTGAACATCGCTGACCATATGCCCATGAGCGCGCGCTGATTGAAGGGGAAAGAAAGGGTATTTTGCTGCGCGGGGGCGTGCACGGGCTTCAATGAAAACAAGTACGCCTTAATCGCCAGCGCATCCGCGTCCGACATGTACGTATAGCTGGGATAGGGCATCGCAGGATACAGCCGGGTATTGCCTTTGCCGATTCCCTTATGAACGGCGTTCAAGAAGTCCGCGTCGCTATAACCGCCGATGCCGGTCTCGGCGTCTGGGGTAATATTGGTCGAATAAATCCTGCCGAAGGGAAGTACAAATGCCAAGCCGCCCGCAAACGGCGCGCCATCTTTGGCGGTATGGCATACCTCGCAATCTGCCGCGCGTGTCAGATACTCGCCGCGTTCTATGAGGCTCGCCGACTTCAACTCCGCCGGTACTCCGGTGGGGTCTTGTCCTTGATAGGCCCGCAGCTCGACGGTTTTGCCGCCGGCAAAGGCGGTTGGCGAGGGCCCGAACGCCATGTAGCCCGTGACAACGAGACCGACGCCAACGAGAATCGCGAGAGTCCATAAGATCGGATGCGAAGCGCGCCCAGGCTTCGAGTTCATACGGCACCTATAGTCGGGAACGGGAGCACATGCATTCGTTTGCCAGTGGCGGCAAAAATTGCATTGGCCACTGCGGGCCCAATTGGGGCCACCCCGGGCTCACCGACGCCGGTCGGCGCTTCCGCGGAAGGTACGATGTGCACTTCCACCTTCGGCATTTCATTCATCCGCAACACGCGGTAGCTGTTGAAATTGCGTTGTTCGACACGGCCATTTTTCAGCGTGATCTCGCCATACATCACCGCACCGAGCCCAAAGCCCACGCCGCCCTCCATTTGCGCCGTGATGATGTCGGGATTGATGGGCGTGCCGCAGTCGACGGCACACACCACGCGATCCACTTTCACGTGGCCGTCCTTGTCGACGCTCACTTCGGCGACTTGCGCGACAAAGGTCTTGAAAGCTTCAGCCACCGCGATGCCGCGGCCCTTCCCGCTTCCAAGCGGCTCTTTGCCCCAGCCTGCCTTATCGGCCGCGAGCTCGAGAACAGCCTTCATGCGCGGCTGATGCTCTAGAAGCTTGCGACGAAACTCGTACGGATCTTGCGCAGCCGCGTGCGCCGCCTCGTCGATGAAGGATTCGACCGCAAAGGCCGTGTGCGAGCTGCCGACTACCCGCCACCAGAGCACCGGCACCCCGGTCTTCGTGGTCGCCAAGTCGACCGCAATATTTGGAATGGCGTAGGCTAGATTGGCGGCACCTTCCACCGAAGTCGAATCGATGCCGTCCTTGATGAGGCCTGCGAAGATCGTATCCGCCATGATGGACTGACCGACTATGACGTGGTGCCAGCCCGTGAGCTTTCCTTGTGCATTTAGCCCGGCTTCCATCTTGTGGAAGTACATCGGCCGATACAGCCCGCCGAGAATGTCGTCTTCGCGCGTCCATTGGAGTTTGATGGGCGTGCCATCCGCACCGTAGGCCTTGGCAATCGAGACTGCTTCAACGATGTAATCGGAGCCGAGATTGGCTCGGCGGCCGAAGCTGCCTCCGGCATACAGGGTATGAATGCTGACTTGGGTGGTATCCAACCCGGCTGCCTTTGCGGCATTCATCTGGTCGACGGTCTGGAATTGATCCCCCGCCCAGATTTCGCAGCTCGTGGAGTCAAGCTTGACGACCGCGTCCAAAGGTTCCATAGGTGCGTGCGCCAGGTAGGGAAACTCGTAGCTCGCGGAGATTTTGTGCGCCGCATTGCCGATGGCTTGTTTGGCATCGCCTTCCTTGCGCGCCGGGACTGCCGGCTGCTCGGCGAGTCGTCGGTACTCCTCCATAATCTCACTCGAGCTACGCTTCTCGGCCTTGGAATCGTCCCATTCGACTTGGAGCGCGTCTCGCCCCTGCTTGGCCGCCCAAAAGCCGCTGGCCACGACGGCGACCCCTCGTGGCACTTGAACCACCTTTTTAACGCCCGGTACGGCGCTCGCCGCGGTGGCATCGAAGGATTTCACGGTGGCGCCAAACAAGGGCGGACGCTTGAGCAACGCGACCAGCATGCCCGGAAATACCGTGTCCAGCGTGAACTGCGCGGTGCCGTTGGTCTTTGACGCGACATCGACGCGCGGCGGCCGGCTGCCGATGAGCGTGAAATTCTTCGGGTCCTTCAGCGTTACGGTCACCGGCACCGGCAAAGTTGTGGCGGTCTTCACCATCGACCCGTAGTTCGCTTGGCGCTTACTGGCTGCGTGCGATATCACGCCTTTCTCTACTGAGAGCTCACCCACGGGAACACGCCAGTCTTTGGCAGCCGCAGCCAGCAGCATGGCGCGCGCCTTCGCCCCCGCATCGCGAAGTTGCGCCCAGGAATTGGCCATCGCTGAACTGCCGCCCGTGCCTTGCATGGTTCCGAACACCAGATTGGCATAGTGCTTGGCATCCGCAGGTGCGCTCTCGACACTGACCCGCGCCCAATCCGCATCGAGTTCGTCAGCCACGATGGTCGCGATGCCGGTGTAGGACCCTTGACCCATTTCCAAGTGTTTGGCAATCACCGTGATGCTGTCATCGGCAGCGATGCGCAAAAAGGCGTTGGGTGCAAAAGGCGCGCTGCCCGTCGCCGCGGCGGCAACGGCGCGTCGCGGGGAAAGCGTCCACTCGAAGCCGATCGTCAGTGCGACCGCAGAGGCGGCACCGGTTTTAAGGAAGTCTCTGCGCGTCCGTACGCCTGCTCGTTTTGCGGTGACGGTCATGGCTCAAGCCCCGGCCGCTGCTGCGGCGCTGTGAATGGCGGCGCGGATTCGAGGGTACGTGGCGCAGCGACAGATATTGCCGCTCATGGCGCTATCGATATCGGCATCCGTGGGCGTGGAATTCTTTTCTAGAAGTGCCGTGGCCGACATGATTTGGCCAGACTGACAGTATCCACATTGAGGCACTTGGAGTGCGACCCAAGCAGCCTGCACGGCCTTGGCCTGCTTGCTTTGAAGCCCTTCAATCGTGGTGACCTGCCGCCCCGCAACTGCCGACAGCGGCAACACGCAGGATCGCACCGCCTGTCCGTCCAAATGCACCGTGCAGGCTCCGCACAGGGCCATGCCGCAACCGAACTTCGTTCCGTGAAGGCCCGCTATTTCACGCAGCGCCCACAACAGAGGCATCGTGGGATCGGCATCCAGGGTGGCGGACTGCCCATTCAGGACGAAAATAGTCGGCATGATTCAACTCCCGCGAGTGATGATTCGATGATACCCCGGTAACCGTTCAATTCTAATCTGCCGGACACGGACGGAGTCGTGAGGTGAGGATCGCGTCTTCATCGAGAGCGCCGACTGATATCGGTGAGCGACTTCCGCCTGAGAATGGGCTTCGCCGAGGCGGCGCCCGACAGCGTCCTCGGAAGAATACTTTTCAGGTGCCTTTCGGCAATGACGCTGATTTCGCTCTCGAGCGCTCGGTAACTGCGAATGAGCAAGACCCCAAAGTCGGTAATGATTGCGCCGCCGCCACCCGAGCCTCCTGCGCTGTTGATACTAACCGGCTTGTCAAAGGACTTGTTGAGGCTATC